>NZ_JBNNWE010000036.1:0-53899 GCF_050280905.1 Pseudomonas sp. NPDC086278 | reverse complement strand
ATTGCCAAATGGCCGCTGATCGCGCTTGGCCAGAAGCTTTGGCTGCGTTATTTCGGGACCCGCACTGACGGTTCGACGTACACCTCGCAAACCTACGACGCCACGCCTGTGCCCGGTGCCGGTTTGCCGAATGGCATGTACCCGAACACCCCAGTCGCCCAACTGCGCAGCCTGAAGGATGGCTCGCAGTTGCGAATTGAGTTCAAGGTAACCTTCGATGGCAACACCGATGAACGCCAGGCAGTGATTTTTCCATCCCGGCTCTACACCGTTAAGGCGTTGGTGGAGACGAGGCCGGAAATAACCTCGGTCAAAGGCGCGTCCAATGGCGCAGAGATTGCCAATGGCAGCCTCACCGTCGAGACCAGCGTGGTCCTGACCGGCACGGCGAGCAAGGGCCAGAAAGTCGATGTGCTCGATGGCACTGTCTCCAAAGGCCAACCCACCGCCGATGCGACGACGGGCATCTGGACCCTGACCGTCAGCGGTCTGGCCGTGGCGGCCCACAGTTTTACCGCGAAGGCGCTGTACGGCGCGGGCACCCCGTCGGCGGCGCGGACCTTCACGGTGACGGCGGTCGTTGCGCCGACCATTTCGTCGGTGAAAGGCTCGCCCAGCGGCGCCGAGATTCCCAATGCCTCCCTCACCATTGAAACCAGCGTGGTGCTCACCGGCACGGCGAGCAAGGGGCAGAAAGTCGATGTGCTCGACGGTACTGTTTCCAAAGGCCAACCTACCGCCGATGCGACGACGGGCATCTGGACCCTGACGGTCAGCGGCCTGGCCGTGGCGGCTCACAGTTTTACCGCGAAGGCGCTGTATGGCGCGGGGAGTTCATCGGCGGCGCGGACCTTCACGGTGACTGCGGTCATTGCGCCGACCATTTCGTCGGTGAAAGGCTCGCCGAGCGGCGCCGAGATTCCCAATGGCACCCTCACCATTGAAACCAGCGTGGTGCTCACCGGCATGGCTAATAAAGGCCTGCAAGTGGATGTGCTCGATGGCTCCGTCTCCAAGGGGCAACCGTTCGCTAACATAACGACCGGGGTCTGGACGGTTACAGTGTCGGGGCTGAGTGTGGGAAGCCATAGCTTCACCGTCAAACTCATATCCGGCAGTATTCCACCGTCAGCCGCGCGTCAATTTTCGATCATTCCACCGTATACAAAACCTACGATTACTACCGTAGTCCGAATTGACACCGGGGCACATGTCCCTAGCGGGTCAACTGTCCCTCGTACGACTCAGTTAAGAGTAACTGGGGGATGTTATTCACACCCTACGCGCTCGCGTGACATAAGTTTTTCAGGCAGCAATAACCATCAAGGAATAACGACGGTACCTCCAGGGAACAGCAGTTACTTCATTCTCGAGTTTGGGTCACCTGTAAACGCGGGATACGCGACATACCAGGCTATTGACTATTTATCGGGGCTATCTAGCCAGACCTCCTGGGGTATCAACTGGAGCTAACCTGGAAATAAATACAGAAATAAGGGGACGGATATATCAATCCGTCCCTGTGTTACTGCCGACTTCTGATGCGAAGCGACAACGTCTTTTGGTCTTAGTTTTCCTGCGCGCGATAAGCCCCCGGCGTCAACCCGGTCCACTTCTTGAACGCTCGATGAAACGCCGAAGGCTCTGAAAACCCCAGTTGCTCGGCAATCTGCTGCAACGACAAATCCGCCCGCCCCAGGTGATAAATCGCAATGTCCCGCCGCAACTGATCTTTCAATTCCTGAAAACTCGAGCCTTCTTCACGCAAATGCCGGCGCAAGGTCTGCGGGCTGATGTGCATGTGCGCGGCCACCGCTTCCAGGTCCGGCCAGCGTGCACTGTCGCGACTGAGCAAGCGGCGCAACTGGCTGCTCAGACTGTCGCCATCATCCGGGCGCGACAACAGGTCGGCGGGGGAATGTTGCAGGAAATGTTTGAGCGTCCGTTCGTCCTGCAACAGCGGCATGTGCAGGTAGCGGCTGTGAAACAGCAGGCTGCTTTGTTCGGTGGAAAATTGCAGGGGGCAGGGGAACAGCAAATCGTATTCGGCGCCGTGTTCCGGTCGGGGGTAACTGAACGTTGCCTGCTCCAGGCGGATGCGCTGGCCGATCAGCCAGCTGCCGAGGCGATGCCACACCATCAACTGGCTTTCAGTCAGGAAATGGTCCGGGTCCTGGAACTTCGAATCGTCGAGGCTCAAACGGACCATTTCGTCTTCATGGGTGAGGGTCAGACGCGGACCGTCGGGGAATAGGCTATAAAACAATAAGCCGCGATGCAGTGCCTTATCGAGGTTGCGGCAATGGATCACGGCGTGGCACATCATGGCGAAGCTGCCGGTTTTGCTCGGCACCGGGGCGAAGCCGAGGTATTCGTCGTCGAGGGCCAGCCACAAGCCCTGGATCAATCGGCTGAACTGTTCAGGGGCGATTCGCGCACGCGGCTCATCGAGCAGTTCGGGGCTGATACCGAGTTGTTGCAGCAGGTTTGAATAGTCATGACCCAGCCGGCGCGCGCCACCGAGGGCGGCACGGGCGAAATGACTGGCGATGGTGCGTTCGCGCATAAAGGGCAAGTCCGTCCATTGAACGACGGATAGTAGCGGCGGCGTCGTCCGATGGACAGGCGGATATCCGCCAAATTGCAGGACGACGTCTTGGCGATAGGCGGAAACCCGCCACATTACGTAACCGGTTGGTGACAAGGAAAAACCTGCACCCCTTGATGTCATAAGGCTTGCAGGGATTTTGGCAAAGGTGGCACGGGCCTTGCGATACACCGAGCAGATGCTTGCCGTCGCGCAGCTCGAAAAAACAAATCCCTCCAGAAGCAGGAGGGTTCGCAATTCAGGTGTCAGGCGCAACAGGTGGATGTCGCGACCGGGCACTCTTGAGGAACTTTGCAATGACGACTCGTCAGCCACTGTACAAATCCCTGTATGTCCAGGTGATCGTTGCCATCATCATCGGCATCCTGATCGGTCACTTCTATCCGCAGACCGGTGTGGCCCTCAAGCCGCTGGGCGACGGGTTCATCAAACTGATCAAAATGATCATCGCTCCCATCATCTTCTGCACCGTGGTCAGCGGTATCGCCGGTATGCAGAGCATGAAGTCGGTCGGCAAGACCGGCGGTTACGCGCTGCTGTACTTCGAAATTGTCTCGACCATCGCGCTGCTGGTCGGCCTGGTGGTGGTCAACATCGTCCAGCCGGGCAACGGCATGCACATCGACGTGACCACGCTGGATGCCTCCAAAGTCGCGCAATACGTGGCGGCCGGCGCTGATCAAAGCGTCGTCGGCTTCCTGCTGAACGTGATCCCGAACACCATCTTCGGCGCGTTCGCGACCGGCGATATCCTGCAAGTGCTGATGTTCTCGGTGATCTTCGGTTTCGCCCTGCATCGCCTGGGTGCCTACGGCCGTCCGATCCTGGACTTCATCGATCGCTTCGCTCACGTGATGTTCAACATCATCAACATGATCATGAAGCTCGCGCCCATCGGTGCCTTCGGTGCCATGGCGTTCACCATCGGTGCCTACGGCGTGGGTTCGCTGGTGCAACTGGGTCAGTTGATGGCGTGCTTCTACATCACGTGCGTGTTGTTCATCCTGATCGTGTTGGGCGGTATCGCTCGCGCTCACGGCTTCAGCGTGCTGAAAGTGATTCGCTACATCCGTGAAGAACTGCTGATCGTGCTGGGTACTTCGTCTTCGGAATCGGTACTGCCGCGCATGCTGATCAAGATGGAGCGTCTGGGCGCGAAGAAATCCGTCGTCGGTCTGGTGATCCCGACCGGTTACTCGTTCAACCTCGACGGCACCGCGATCTACCTGACCATGGCTGCGGTGTTCATTGCTCAGGCCACTGACACCCACATGGACATCACGCACCAGATCACCCTGCTGGTGGTGTTGCTGCTGTCGTCCAAAGGCGCTGCGGGCGTGACCGGTTCGGGCTTCATCGTGTTGGCGGCTACCCTGTCCGCCGTTGGCCACTTGCCGGTTGCCGGCCTGGCGCTGATCCTCGGCATCGACCGTTTCATGTCCGAAGCCCGCGCCCTGACCAACCTGGTGGGTAACGCGGTTGCCACCCTGGTCGTGGCCAAGTGGGTCAAGGAACTGGACGTTGACGTAATGCACGCCGAACTCGCTTCCGGCGGTCGCGGCATCGCCGACACCCGTCCTGAAGATGACCTGGGCGTTGCCGAAGGCCCAACCCCGACCAGCGTCAAGTAACACTCGCTGCACGGAAAAACCCGCTTCGGCGGGTTTTTTCATGCCCGGGATTTGAGCATAAGCGTCACAACTGCTGACGCATCGGGTGATTGCCGGGATGCCATTCGCTGCCTAGGCTGGAGGCATCGTTCACGGAGATTGCTCATGCCCGGTCCACTGGCATCACTCAAGGTTCTGGATTTCTCGACACTGCTGCCGGGGCCGTTTGCCTCGCTATTGCTGGCCGACATGGGCGCCGAGGTATTGCGCATCGAGTCGCCGACCCGCATGGATTTGCTGCGGGTGCTGCCACCGCACGATCAAGGGGTGTCGGCCAGCCACGCCTACCTCAATCGCAACAAGCGCAGCCTGGCGCTCGACCTCAAGCAGCCGGAAGCGCTGGAGGTGATCACGCAACTGCTGCAAGACCACGACATCCTGCTGGAGCAATTTCGACCGGGTGTGATGGAGCGTTTGGGCCTGGGTTATGAAGCGCTGAAGGCGATCAATCCGGCGTTGATTTACGTGTCGATCACCGGCTACGGCCAGACCGGCCCCTACAAGGACCGCGCCGGGCACGACATCAACTATCTGGCGCTGGCGGGGCTGGCCAGCCATACCGGCCGCGCTGACAGCGGGCCGTTGCCGTTGGGCATGCAAGTGGCGGATGTGGCCGGAGGCTCGCTGCACGGGGTGATCGGCTTGCTCGCGGCCGTGATCGCCCGCCAGCAAACGGGGCAGGGACAACATATTGACGTGAGCATGACTGATTGCGCGTTCAGCCTGAATGCCCTGGCGGGTGCTGGCTATCTGGCCTGTGGCGTCGAGCCGGGCCGCGAAGACCAGATGCTCAATGGCGGCAGCTTCTACGACTACTACCGTTCGCGGGATGGGCGCTGGTTATCGGTGGGGAGTCTGGAGCCGGCGTTCATGCAACAACTGTGTACGGCGCTGGGCCTGGAAGAGCTGTCGCCCTTGGGCTTGTCGCCAAAACCTGCGGACCAGAAAAAGCTCAAGGACGCACTGAAGACTGAATTCGAGAAGCACGACTTCAGCGAGTTATGCGGGCTGTTTGCCGAGCTTGATGCGTGTGTCGAGCCGGTGTTGAGCGTAGGGGAGGCGGTGCGGCATCCGCAGTTGCAGGCGCGCGGGCTGGTGACCGAAGTGCCGCGCGGGGATGGTTCGAGGCAGCGGCAGATGGCTTGTCCGTTGAAATTTTCGGACGGTCTGCCTGAGCCGCGGCATATCGGTGCCGGGCTGGGGCAGCACACGGATCAGGTGTTGGGGGCGTTGGGGTTCAGTGCTGAGCGGATCGATGAGTTGCGGCGTGCCAGGGTGGTTGTGTAGGGGCTTTGAGGGCCTCTTCGCGAGCAAGCCCGCTCCCACATTGGGTCTGTGGTGTACACAAATGGTGTATTCACAACAAATCCCCTGTGGGAGCGGGCTTGCTCGCGAAGAGGCCAGATCAAACACCACACAGTTAACTTATTCGACCCGCATCTCGCCACTAAACACCAACGTGCTCCGGCAGCGCCGGCACAAATAACGCCGCCCCTGGCGCACCAGCCCATGGCGCTGTGCCGAGAACGGGAAATCGCTGTCGGCGCACGGGCATTTATAGATATAGCGCGTCACGCTGCGGCGTTTCACGTCGTAGGTGTGGCAGCGATTCGGCGGCAGTTCATACACACCGCGCATGATCAGTTGCCACTCTTCGCCATGCGGCTGAATGCGGTCGCCAAACAGTTGATGGGCAATCAGGTGCGCGACCTCGTGGGCCACGGTTTGCTTGAGGAAGTCTTCGCTGTTTTCCCGGTACAGCTGCGGATTGAAGCGCAGCAGGTTCTCGTGCAGATGCGCGACACCGGCTTTTTGCCCGCGCAGCTTGAGGCTCACCACGGGGCGTTTGAAGGTTCTTTTGAAAAAGGATTCGGCTTGCTGGTAACAGTCTTCGACGCGGGTTTTGAGTTGCTCGGGCATGCTTGATGGATCTCCAGAGACGTCGAGTATGCCGCAACCCTGGGGTCTTGCGAATCGCCGAGGCGCCGAATGGTCATCGCCCCTTGTCTTGAAGAATTAGAAGGCCGCCTCGCGGCGGCCTGTATTGGCAGATCTTGTTTTGGGTGCAGCAAACGCTAATTCGTATAGACCGGCCCCACGCCGAGTCCCCAGACAATGACGGTAAACGCCATGATGGCCACCAGCACCACCAGGCCTACGGCAAGCACTGAACTTGAAAACAGGAAGCCCTCGTCGGATGGAATGTTCATGAAGGTGGGCAACCCCACATACAGCAAATACACGGTGTAGCAGATAGCCGCCGTGCCGATGATCATCCCCAGCCACATGTGCGGATACAGCGCCGCCAGGCCGCCGACGAACAGCGGGGTGGCGGTGTAGGTCGCAAACGCAACGCACCGGGCCAGGCTCGGGTTGGCGTCATAGGTGCGAGCCATCCAATGGATAAAGGCGCCCATCACGGCAACGCCGCCGAGCATCGCCACGTACGACATGATCGTCATCCATAGCGCACTTTCCTGCGTCAGCATCACCGGCGCACGGCTGCCAATGACCCAGCCGACCTGCGTGGTACCGATAAACGCCGACACGGCGGGGATCGCCGCCAGAATCAGCGTGTGAGTCAGGTACATGTGGCTGATGCTTTCCTCTTGGTCGCCACGGATGTCTTTCCATTCCTGGTCGGGGTGGGTGAAGAGCCCCACTACGTGATGGATCATGCCAGTCACTCCTCTTGTTATTACCGTCGCCCCCCAGCGGAGCGCCTACAGGCCAAAGTGGCCGAGTAAGTAAAGGTCTGAATATGTGTGCGACCTTATGTCGCAGTATAGAAAGGACTTAACGGCGCAGGTTGCGGGCCGTTAGAGCAAATCGCGCTGTAAAAACAACTGTTAATCGCGGGCGGGTCTGTCACCACCCTCCCTTGTGAACCTGTGAACCTGTGAACCTGCGAACCTGTGGACCTGTGGACCTGTGGACCTGTGGACCTGTGGACCTGTGAACCTGCGAACCTGTGGACTTGTGAACCTGTGGCGAGGGGGCTTGCCCCCGTTCGGCTGCGAAGCAGTCGCATGACAAATGCCGGGTTACCGGCGAAGCTTAGCCGCGGTTACGCTTCGCGTCCCAACGGGGGCAAGCCCCCTCGCCACAAGAGCGAGGTTTTTGCGTAAAATGCCGGCCTTTCGTCACACTTCACGGATCTGCGTCATGGGCACTCTCACGGTCAACCAGAACAAACTGCAAAAGCGCCTTCGCCGTCAGGCCGGTGAGGCCGTGGCCGATTTCAACATGATTGAAGACGGCGACAAGGTCATGGTCTGCCTGTCCGGTGGCAAGGACAGCTACACGATGCTCGATGTGCTGATGCATTTGCAGAAGGTCGCGCCGATCAGGTTCGAGATCGTGGCCGTGAACATGGACCAGAAGCAGCCAGGCTTCCCCGAACACGTGCTGCCGGCCTATCTGAAAGAACTGGGTGTCGAGTATCACATCGTCGAGAAAGACACCTATTCGGTGGTCAAGGAGCTGATCCCGGAAGGCAAAACCACGTGCTCGCTGTGCTCACGCCTGCGTCGCGGCACGCTGTACACCTTTGCCGATGAAATCGGCGCGACCAAGATGGCGTTGGGTCACCACCGCGATGACATCGTCGAAACGTTCTTCCTCAACATGTTTTTCAACGGCTCGCTGAAAGCCATGCCGCCAAAATTGCGCGCCGACGACGGTCGCAACGTAGTGATCCGCCCGCTGGCCTACTGCAACGAAAAAGACATTCAGGCCTACTCGGACTTCAAGCAATTCCCGATCATCCCGTGCAACCTCTGCGGTTCGCAGGAAAACCTGCAGCGTCAGGTAGTCAAGGACATGTTGCAAGACTGGGAACGCAAGACCCCGGGCCGCACCGAAAGCATTTTCCGCAGCCTGCAAAATGTTCAGCCGTCGCAGTTGGCGGACCGTAACCTGTTCGATTTCACCCATTTGCGCATCGATGAAACCGCCGCGTCGCGGTTCGTCAACGTGGTCAACCTTTAAACACCCGTGTGGGCGTGACCCTGTGGTTAGAGGGCTTGCCTTCGTTTGAGTGCGTAGTACTCACAAAAATCTTTGGAATGTCATCGATTTTGGGGCCGCTTCGCAGCCCAACGGGGGCGAGCCCCCTCGCCACTGGGCTCGCTCGGGTTATCTAAATTCCTCAGGAGAGGGCATGCGCGATTACAAGTGGCTGCACGAGTACTGTCTGAACCGCTTCGGTTCGGCGGCTGAACTGGAAGCCCATCTGCCCGTTCCCAAGACCCCGGCGCAACTGCGCAAGATCAGCGATGATCGCTACCTCTCGACCATGGCGCTGCGGGTCTTTCGCGCCGGGCTCAAGCACAGCCTGGTAGACGCCAAATGGCCGGCGTTCGAGGAAGTGTTCTTCAAGTTCGACCCGGAAAAAGTCGTGCTGATGAGCGCCGAACACCTGGAGAGGCTGATGCAGGACGCGCGGATCATCCGCCACCTGGGCAAGCTCAAAAGCGTGCCGCGCAATGCGCAGTTCATCCTGGACGTGGCCCATGAAAAGGGCAGCTTCGGCGCATTGATCGCCGAGTGGCCGGTGACCGATATCGTCGGGTTGTGGACGTACCTGAAAAAGCACGGTCATCAATTGGGCGGGTTATCGGCGCCGCGCTTCCTGCGCATGGTCGGCAAGGACACCTTTGTGCCGAGCTATGACGTGGTGGCGGGGTTGAATGCGCAGAAAATCGTCGACAAGGTGCCGACCAGCCAGCGCGATCTGGCCTTGGTGCAGGACGTATTCAACCAGTGGCATGAACAGAGTGGCGGGCGGGCGATGAGCCAGATTTCGATGATGTTGGCCTATACCGTCAATCATTGAGACCGAGGTGCGCCCTTCGCGAGCAAGCCCGCTCCCACATTTGACCGCATTCCAACTGAAGGAATGCGGTCGAATGTGGGAGCGGGCTTGCTCGCGAAGAGGCCAGATCAGGCGGTAGAGATCTCACCTTCACCGGCAAGCTTGCGATTCAACTGAAACCGCCACCGCACATACAGCAGCGCCGAGCAGAACACCGCCAGGCTCGCGCCCATTTCCAGCAAACCGAACAGCTGCCGGTTGGGGTCATACGCCGCCAGTGCGCCCTTGATGAAATACAGGTTCACCACAAAGCACATCCATGAGTGCCCGCGCGCGCTGCCGATGATCATCCCCGGCGCGAGCAACAGCAGCGGCACCAGTTCGATCAGCAGAATTACCCACGGTCGCGCGCCATGCAGGTCGGCGAACACCAGGTAGTAGGCGCACAACAGCCCGACCAGACCGCAAAAGCACAGCAGGCTGATGACGCGCATCGCCCGAACCCGTGGTTCGAGCCATTCGATGGAAGGCAGAATTTTCGGCTTCTTGGCCACGTCAGTTCCCCAGCTTTTGCGCGGTCTTGCCCAGGCGCAGGCCCAGGGCCCGGCACAGCACCACTTCATGTTCATTCAAACCCAGTTTGCCGTCGGCCCCGGCGTGATGACTGGCGCCATAGGGCGTGCCGCCGCCACGGGTCTCCAGCAGCGCCGACTCGCTGTACGGCAGGCCAGTGATCAGCATGCCGTGGTGCAACAACGGCAACATCATCGACAGCAACGTGGTTTCCTGGCCACCGTGCAGGCTGGCGGTGGAGGTGAACACGCCAGCCGGTTTGCCCACTAAGCCACCGGTCAGCCACAGGTTGCCGGTGCCGTCGAGGAAGTATTTGAGCGGCGCCGCCATGTTGCCAAAGCGCGTCGGGCTGCCGAGGGCCAGGCCCGCGCAATTTTTCAGATCGTCGAGGCTGGCGTACAACGCGCCTTCGTCGGGAATGTCCGGCGACACCGCTTCGCACTCGGTGGAAATCGCCGGCACGGTGCGCAGGCGCGCTTCCATTCCGGACTGTTCGACGCCACGGGCGATCTGCCGCGCCATCTCGTTGGTCGAGCCGCTGCGGCTGTAATACAGAACCAGAATGTACGGCGCACTCACGGCAGCAACTCCAGCACATTCTCCGGCGGACGGCCGATGACGGCTTTGTCGCCGACTTCCAGAATCGGCCGTTCCATGAGTTTCGGGTGTGCAGCAATGGCGGCGATCAATTGCGCCTCGCTGAGGGTGGCGTCTGCCAGGTTGAGGGTTTTGTATTCGTCCTCGCCGGTGCGCAGCAATTGCCGGGCAGTGAGACCGAGCTTTTTCAGCAGACCCTGGAGTTGCGGGGCGTCCAGCGGGGTGTCGAGGTAGCGGACGACGGTCGGGGTCAGGCCGCGGGCTTCGAGCAGTTCGAGCGCACCGCGGGATTTCGAGCAGCGCGGGTTGTGATAAAGCGTCAGATCGGTCATGTGCGGGTCGCATCTTGCGTAAGGTGGCGGCTATTCTAACTGTGCAGCGCGTAATCCAGAACCTTGGGAGGCGATGGGTCGCAGGCGCAATCAATTTTGAACAAGGATCACGACATGACAAGGCGACTGGCAGCGGCACTGGCGATCATCGGCACGTTGATGCTGGGGGGCTGCGGCAACGACTATGGCATCGACCAGAATGGCCGCAAAGTTGCCTCCGAGCGTCTCGACAAACAATGGGTGGTGCTCAATTACTGGGCCGAATGGTGTGGCCCGTGCCGGACCGAGATTCCGCAGTTGAACGCGCTGGCCGATCAATTGAAGGATAAGAAAATAGGGGTGTTCGGGGTCAACTTCGACAATGTGCAGGGGGAAGAGCTGAAAAGTGCCAGCGAAAAACTCGGCATCAAGTTCACCGTGCTGGCGTCGGACCCGGCAGAGCTTTTTGAGTTGCCGCGCAGTGAGGCGTTGCCGGTGACGTACATCATCGATAACAAGGGCAAGGTGCGCGAGCAACTGATGGGCGAGCAGACCGCGGCAGGTGTGATGGCGAAGCTGGAGGCGTTGCAGGCGAAGAACTGACCTTTCATGTGGTCAGGGGTTTACTGTGGCGACGGGCTACTGTGGCGAGGGGGCTTCTGTGGTGAGGGGGCTTGCCCCCGTTGGACTGCGCAGCAGTCCCATTTTTTGGGGTCGCTTCGCAACCCAACGGGGGCAAGCCCCCTCGCCACAAATGCCACTGACTTGGAAGAACAATCCTTTCCAGCCACAAATGCCACTGACTTGGAAGATCAATCCTTTCTAGCCACCAACACACTGGCTTGAAAGATCAATCCTCTCCCAGCCACC
Source organism: Pseudomonas sp. NPDC086278 (assembly GCF_050280905.1). Classification (NCBI taxonomy): domain Bacteria; kingdom Pseudomonadati; phylum Pseudomonadota; class Gammaproteobacteria; order Pseudomonadales; family Pseudomonadaceae; genus Pseudomonas; species Pseudomonas sp. NPDC086278. The sequence goes on along the minus strand of NZ_JBNNWE010000036.1, from coordinate 42,454 downwards.
AACACAATGGCTTGCCAAGGAATCAACCCTCTTCCAGCCACCAACGCAATGGCTTGCCTTCAGCCGGCCAGAAACGCATCTGCTCGATAGGCGAAATGTCCCAGCGTTGCACGCCTTCCAGCGCCTGCAGGAAGCGTTTTTCCTGTTCCATGACCGCGGGCGCGCACTGTTTGCGGGTGCTGCCGATCTTGCCGAAGCTCAGCTTGTCGCCTTCAAGTGTGTACGGCGCGAACCAATGGTTGCAGCCACCGTTGCCGTAGGCCCGGCCGTCGTCACCCAAGGTGATGGTCAGGTGGCTGTAATCCATCAATGGACGCTCGCCGATCCACTCCAGAATGTAGCTGCGGTTTTGCTGCAGTTGCACCGGTTTGGCGGCGCAGCCCATAAGGCCGGCACCGATCATCGCGGCCAGAGCAAGGTGTTTCATCACGCAGGCTCCTGGCATGCCGGGCACAGATGCTTCTCGCCCACGGTGGTCCAGCCCAGCTCGGCAATGCGCGCGGTGGCCGCAGGCTTTTCAACCTTGTTGCCCAGTTTGGCGTCGACCGCAAACTCAAAGCTCAGCACTTTGGCGCAGCTGTCGCAATTGACCTGCCAGGTGTGAATCGCCAGTTCGCCGAACACCGGGCCACTGGCCACCGCGACCCATTGGCCGGGCGGGTTGATCAAGTGGCGAACCGTTTCGACGGTCAGGCGCATGGACAAGTCCTTGGCACCCTTGAGGGTCACGACCAACACATCATTGTTGCGAATCGAGCCGCCGTTGCCGGTGACTTGATAACGCCCCGGCACCAGGGCGCGGCATTCGGTGAGGGTGTGTTGCGGGTTCATCAGGCTGTAGCGGAAATCGTGTTCGACCATGGGTCCTCCAAATATGCGCGGTATGCTATCACGCGCCTGTAGCCAGCATCGCGCGGTCACATGACCTTCGATCAGGTTCAAATCCCCCATCGAGTCATGGCACACTGCCGCCTTTTGCATCTCTAAGGAACGGACATGGCGTTAATCGAATGTTATGAGTGCAAGCAGAGCATCAGCTCCACGGCGCCTGCCTGCATTCATTGCGGCGCACCGGCGGCAACGGTGCAAGTGGCGACGCCAATGGATACACCGGCCAAGGCGCCGCTTTCTTTCGGGCGTTTGCCGGTCGATGAGAAAGTCGCCAGAGTGACCCCGGCCGCCTTCGGCCGAAAACGAAAACCCGACGGGGCAGCGGATATTCAGGCTGCGGCAACCGCGCAGTCACTCAACGGAGTGCGTCCGGTCGAACTCTGGCTGAAGTTGATGATTTTCTTCTTGCCGCCGTTTTTTGTCTGGTTCCTGCTGCGTCGCGGGCATTCGGTGGGGCAACGCTTGCTCGGTTTCGGCTGGCTGGGCTTGATGATCCTGTTGTCCAAAGCCTGATCCGCTCAGCCCTCGACCCGGTTCTGCGGTTTGCCGGCGGCCCACGCAGCGATGTTGTGCAGGGTCGTCGCGGCAATCGCGCCCAAAGCTTCGCGGGTCAGGAAGGCCTGATGCGCGGTGATGATCACGTTGGGAAAAGTCAGCAGCCGCGCCAGTACATCGTCTTGCAACGGCAAGTCCGAACGGTCCTCGAAAAACAGCTGGGCCTCTTCTTCATACACATCCAGCCCCAGATAACCCAGGCGACCGTCCTTCAGCGCGTCGATCAGCGCCGGCGTGTCCACCAGGGCGCCACGTCCGGTGTTGATCAGCATCGCGCCGGGTTGCATGTGCGCCAGCGATTCACCGTTGATCAGGTGTTTGCTCTGCTCGTTGAGCGGGCAATGCAGGCTGATGATCTGCGATTGCGCCAGCAGCTCGGGCAAGCTCAAGTAGCGTGCGCCGAGGGCTTCGACTTGCGGATTGGGGAAGGGGTCGTACGCCAGCAACTGGCAGCCGAAGCCGTTCATGATTTTGGCGAACGTTGCGCCGATCTGCCCGGTGCCGACCACGCCGACGGTCTTGCCCACCAGATCGAAACCAGTCAGACCGTGCAGGCTGAAATCGCCGTCGCGGGTGCGGTTGTAAGCCCGATGCAGGCGACGATTGAGCGCCAGGATCAGCGCCACCGCGTGTTCTGCCACGGCATGCGGGGAATAAGCCGGAACCCGCACAATCGCCAGCCCCAGGGCTTTCGCCACCGCCAGATCAACGTGGTTGTAACCGGCCGAACGCAAAGCGATCAGGCGCGTGCCGCCAGCGGCCAGGCGCTCCAGCACCGGGGCGCCAAGGTCGTCGTTGATGAACGCGCAGACCACTTCGCAAGATTGCGCCAGCGCCACCGTGTCCAGGCTCAGCCGCGCCGATTGAAAATGCAGCTCGATGCCGGCGGGCAACTCAGCGCCGAGAAAACTCTCGCGGTCGTAGGTCTGGCTGCTGAAAAGAATCGTGCGCATGTTTGCCCTCCTGGGCTGCATCAAGCATTGATACGCGCGTGGGCGGCGAGGCGATTGATCGCCCGGTCGAGGTCTTCCAGCGCGCCGGGCGCTTTCGGGTCCTGTTGCTTGAGCAGGGTTTCGCTGCGCTGGCACGCCGCGCGCAGTTGCGGAACCCCGCAATAACGGGTCGCGCCGTGCAGGCGGTGAACGCGTTCGATCAAGGCATTTTGGTCGTTGGCTTCTCGAGCGATGCGAATGGCCTCGCGGTCGGCTTCCAGGGAGGCCAGCAACATCGCCAGCATGTCCGCCGCCAGGTCGGCCTTGCCAGCGGCCAGACGCAGACCTTCTTCCGCGTCGAGCACCTGCAATTCATGCGCGCCGCCGTGGCTGTCGCTGGAACGCTCCGGCCCCTGGTTGCGCAGCGCGAGGCCGGTCCACTTCAACACCACCTGCGCCAGTTGCCGTTCGCTGATCGGCTTGGTCAGGTAGTCGTCCATGCCGCTTTGCAGCAGTGCGCGCTTTTCGTTGGCCATGGCGTGCGCGGTGAGGGCGACAATCGGCAGCGGTGTGCAATGGCGCTCGCTTTCCCACTGCCGAATCGCTTCGGTACTTTGACGGCCGTCCATGCCGGGCATTTGTACGTCCATCAGTACCAGGTCGAAGGTTTCGGTCTGCACGGCTTTGACGGCGGCATACCCGCTTTCCACCGCAAGCACTTTGGCGCCCATGTCTTCCAGCAGGGTTTGCACCAGCAGCAAATTGGCCGGGTTGTCGTCAACGCAAAGTACTTTCGGCGCGCGGCTCGACACCGGTTCACCGGGCTCGCTGCGTTGCTGGCGCGGGTTGACCAGATCGGACAAGGCCCGGCGCAATTTACGGGTGCACGCCGGTTTGGCCTGAAGCTGGCTGTGCGGGTTCGGCACAGAAAGATGGAACAGCGTCTGTTCCGTGGTCGGGCACAACACCAGCACTTTGCAGCCGAGGTGCTCGAGGTCCCAGATGTGTTGGTTGAGACGCTCCGGCGGCATGTCATTGCTGGTGATGCCGAGCACCGCCAGATCAATCGCCTGATCGGTCTGGTGCGCGCCGGTCACGCCGTTGGCCAGGCTTTCGAGGGTATTGAACGGTGTGACGGCGAGGCCGCAATCTTCCAGTTGATGTTGCAACGCCTGACGCGCCAGTTCGTGGTTCTCCAGCACCGCCACGCGGCGCCCGAGCAACGGCGCGCCGGGCAGGTCTTCGGCGTCGTCGCGGGTTTTCGGCAGGCTCAGGCTGATCCAGAACTCCGAGCCTTCGCCCGGTGTGCTCTCCACGCCGATCTCGCCGCCCATCTGTTCGATCAAGCGCTTGGAAATCACCAGCCCCAGACCGGTGCCGCCGGGTTGCCGTGACAGCGAATTGTCGGCCTGGCTGAACGCCTGGAACAGCGCGCGCACGTCCTGGTTCGACAGGCCGATGCCGGTGTCCTGGATGCTGATGCGCAGTTGCACGCTGTCTTCGTGTTCTTCTTCGAGCATGGCGCGGGCGACGATGGTGCCTTCGCGGGTGAACTTGATCGCGTTACTGACCAGGTTAGTGAGGATCTGCTTGAGCCGCAGCGGATCGCCCACCAGCGACAACGGCGTGTCTCGATACACCAGACTCACCAGTTCCAGCTGCTTGGCGTGAGCGGCGGGGGCGAGGATGGTCAGCGTGTCCTGCAACAGGTCGCGCAGGTTGAACGGAATATTGTCGAGCACCAGTTTGCCGGCCTCGATTTTCGAGAAGTCGAGGATTTCGTTGATGATTCCGAGCAGGCTGTCGGCGGACTTTTCGATGGTGCCCAGATAGTCGAGCTGGCGGGGGGTCAGCTCGCTTTTCTGCAGCAGGTGGGTAAAGCCGAGAATGCCGTTGAGCGGCGTGCGGATTTCATGGCTCATGTTGGCCAGGAACTCGGACTTGATCCGGCTCGCTTCCAGGGCTTCCTTGCGCGCCAGGTCCAGCTCGATGTTCTGGATCTCGATGGTTTCCAGGTTCTGGCGCACGTCTTCGGTGGCCTGATCGATGCTGTGCTGCAATTCTTCCTGGGCGTTTTGCAGGGTGCCGGCCATGCGATTGATGCCGGAGGCGAGTTCATCCAGTTCCTGACTGCCGAGCGGCGGCAGGCGGGTTTCCAGATGACCGTCCTTGAGCTGCGCCACCGCCAGTTTGATCTGGCTGATCGGCCGGTTGATGGTGCGGCCCATGCGTAGCGCCAGCAGGGCGGCACCGGCGAGGCCGGCGGCGATCAGCAGTAGGCTGGCGAACAGGCTGCGGTAGCCGCGCAGCAACATGCCATTGTGGGACAGTTCAAGTTCGACCCAGCCCAGCAGGCGGTCGGCTTCTTGCGGAATCACCTCGCCGGCGAGGTTGCGGTGTTTGCCGAATACCGGCAACAGATAGCGCGTGGCATCGTTGCCACTGCGGCGCAGCATCTGCGAGCCGTTGCCTTGGGGGGGCTGGTTGAGCATGGTCGGGCCGGCGTGGGCCAGCAGCGAGCGGTCGGGAGCGAGGAAGGTCACGGCGCGCACATCGGTTTGCTCGAGCGACTCGGTGGCGATGCGCTCCAGCAAATCGTTGTCCCGGCGACCCATGGCCGGGGCCACCAGCGGCGCCAGTTGTTCGGCGATCATTTCGCCGCGCTGCACGAGTTGGGTTTGCAGGTCCGACTGCTGCATCCAGGTGAAATAGCCGCCCAGGACCAACGCCATCAGGCTGGTCGGAAGCAAGGTCAGCAACAGCACGCGGCCTTTAATTCCCAGTTTCTTGAGCACGCATCTCTCCTGCATCCAGCGGTTAAATGACCTGCGCGTGCATCCGGCACGCGGCACCTGCGCAGTGTAGCGATTTGCCGGCGCTCAATCCTGGTAAATTCTTGCCGTCATTCGTCGGTCAATGCTGCGCTTCGCTGTCGTGGGCAAACCTTGGGTTGCCCATCGAGGGGCAATCTTGAATAATCGCCAACTGAGAATTATTTGCAGATAGTCATGACTCCTATTGCTGCTGGCCACCCTCGAATCCTTTCCATCGAAGACGACCTCGTCCTGGGTGCCTATGTGCACGAGCACTTGGGCCGTTGCGGCTTTCAAGTGACGTGGTGCCAGAACGGGCAACAAGGCCTGGACATCGCCCGCGAGCAAGCCTTCGATGTGGTGTTGATGGACATTCTGCTACCGGGCCTGAACGGCTTGAACGTCCTGACCCAGTTGCGCCAGAGCCATTCGACGCCGGTGGTGCTGATGTCGGCGCTGGGGGCCGAGGCGGACCGCATCAGCGGGTTTCGCCTGGGCGCCGATGATTACCTGCCCAAACCCTTCAGCATGGCCGAACTGCGGGTGCGCATCGAAGCGATCCTGCGGCGGGTGGCGCTGGATCGCCGACCCGCCTCCGCGCCGATGGCAGCGACGACGGACAGCCTGCGCTTCGACGATGAAGTGTGTGAGGTTTTCTACGGCGAACACGCCGCCGGCCTGACCCGCAGCGAGTACCGACTGCTGGAGACTCTCAATCGCAACGGCGATGAAGTGTTGAGCAAGGCCTTCCTTTACCAGCACGTTTTGCAACGCGGTTATGCGGCCCATGACCGCAGCCTCGACATGCACATCAGCCAGATCCGCCGCAAACTCAAAGCCATCGGTTACATCGAGCGTGAAGTGCGCACGGTGTGGGGCAAGGGCTATGTGTTGAGCGCGCTTGATGAAATGGTCTGACTTGCCGGGCCGGCACTCGCTGTTCTGGAAGCTGGCGTGTTTATTGGTGGCGTTCTGTCTACTGATGATCTGGCTGAGCTGGTCGTGGGGCCGCTACATGGAAGAGCGCAACCAGTTCCTGTCGGATGAAGCCCGCGGCACGCTGGCGGGTTATGCCGTGGGCGCCGAGCAGGCTTGGCGTCAGGGCCAGCGCGCTGGCGTCGATGCCTGGTTGCAGAACATGCGTCAGCGCGAGTCGGGGTATGTCGGCGTCATTGGCGGTGACCTGCAATCCCTGAGCAGCCAGCCGCTGACGGACAAGGAAATCGAGCGCCTGACCTTTCTGCGCGGCCTCGACTGGCCGATCCATAAAAAAGCCCTGCCGTGGTTGCGCGTGCCGTTTCCCGGCAATCCGACCGCTGGCAATCTGGTCATCGAACTGCCGCAGCGGTTCATGCCGGGTCGCTACCAGATGGTTTGGCGGGTGATCACCAACGGTGTGATTCCGGGGCTGTTTACCTTGCTGTTGTGCGTGGGGCTTTATCGACTATTGGTGGTGCCGTTGAACAGCCTGCGCGAACAGGCCAATGCCTGGCGTGCCGATCAATTGAATGTGCGGCTGTCGAGCCGCACCACCAATCGTTCGGATGAACTGGGTGATCTTGGGCGGGCGTTCGATCACATGTCCGAGCGTTTGCAAAGCACGGTGGCCCTGCAACAACAACTGCTGCGCGACCTGTCCCACGAACTGCGCACGCCGCTGAGCCGTTTGCGCGTGGCCAGCGAAAGCGAGGCGGGGCTGGCAGCATTGCGTGAGCGCATTGGCCGTGAGGTCGATGGCATGCAGCGTCTGGTCGAGGACACCCTGCAACTGGCGTGGCTCGACACCGAGCGTTCGCCGCTACCCGAAGAAGCGATCCAGATTCAGGCGCTGTGGGAAATGCTCACCGAGAATGCCTGTTATGAGAGCGGCTGGCCGGGCAGCCAGTTGCAGTGCACGGTTGAGTCGTCGTGCTGGGTGCGTGGCAACCTCAATACATTGGCGCAGGCGCTGGAGAACATCTTGCGCAACGCCATTCGTCATTCGCCGTCGGGCGGTGTCGTGCGCCTGGGCGGTCGGCGTGATGGCGACTACTGGCATTTGTGGCTGGAGGATGAAGGCGGCGGGGTGGCTGAGGGCGATCTGGAACGGATCTTCTCGCCGTTCATTCGACTCGACGGTTCGCGACCGGGGGATGGCGGTTTTGGATTGGGGTTGAGCATTGCCAGGAATGCGGTGAAGCGTCAGGGCGGGAGCCTTTGGGCGGAAAATACCGGGCACGGATTGCGCTTGAATATCAGGTTAGTGGCTGAGGTTGGTGGCGTCAGTGATGACACCATCGAGAGCAGGTTCGCTCCGACAATGTCGGTGTGTCAGCCGCAAATTGCGTGATCAACTCATAACCCTGGGGGCGCGACCCTGCCCGCGATGAGCCCCGCGCAGCCACCACCGCTCTGATCTTGCCGGAGCGTTCCGGGGTTTGTGTACGACGTTTCCTAAAGGCGTTTGATGGCGCCTGAAGGCTTCCTTGACGGTTTAAGCTCTTGCTTTCCTCGCCCTCAAGGAGTTGAGCATGAATGCACCCAATGTTGCTGGCAGCACAACCGACGACCGCTTCAATGAAGTGCTTGCGCTGATTCAAAGTGCCAGGCAACAGGCCATGCAGGCCGTGAATACCCAACTGATCGAGCTGTATTGGCAGGTCGGGGCCTATATCAGTCGCAAGATTGAACGGGCCGAGTGGGGCGATTCGGTAGTCGGTCAATTGGCCGAGCATCTGGCCAGGACTCAGCCTGGGTTGCGTGGTTTTACACGTCCCAACCTATTTCGCATGCGTCAGTTTTACGAGATTTATCGAGGCGATGAAAAAGTCTCACCACTGGTGAGACAAATTCCCTGGACACACAATCTGGTCATCTTCAGCCAAAGCAAACTCCCGGAAGAACGAGAGTTTTACCTGCGGATGGCGGTTCAGGAGCGATGGTCGAAGCGTGAGTTGGAGCGCCAGTTCAAGGCCGCGCTCTTTGAGCGAAGCGTCACTAAACCGGCAAACACCTCGGCTGTACTGAAACACACGCACCCGGCTTCCCTTGAGATTTTCCGCGACGCTTACATGGTCGAATTCCTCGAGCTTCCCGGCCAGCATGCCGAAACCGATCTGCATAAGGGCCTGCTGTCGCGTCTTGAGCAATTTCTGATTGAGTTGGGCCGTGATTTCTGTTTTGTCGGGTCCCAATATCCACTGCAAGTGGGCGGGCGTGATTTTGCCCTGGATCTATTGTTCTTCCATCGCGGGCTTAATTGTCTGGTGGCCATTGAACTCAAGGTCGGTCGATTTGAGCCGGAGTATCTGGGCAAACTCGATTTCTACCTGGAAGCACTGGATCGCAAGGAGCGCAAACCCCATGAAAATCCGGCCATTGGAGTATTGCTCTGTGCAAGCAAGGATGACGAGGTGGTTGAGTACGCCCTCAACCGCAGCCTGTCGCCAGCGTTGATTGCCGAGTATCAGGTCCAGCTACCGGACAAACAGTTGTTGCAAGCCAAGTTGCACGAGTTTTATGCATTGAATATCGCGCAGGGAGAAGAGCACTGAGTCGCTTATTCCTATAAGCCATAAGCACCATACTTTGCGTGATATGGCCTGCGAACGTTTGCCGGTATGATAGGCGCCCCCGCAGTCTGGATTGCGAATACGCCATGACCTTGCAGTACCCAACCATCGCCGATTGCGTCGGCAACACTCCGCTGGTTCGTTTGCAGCGCCTGCCTGGCGCCACCAGCAACACCCTTTTGCTCAAGCTCGAAGGGAATAACCCGGCGGGTTCGGTCAAGGACCGGCCGGCGTTGTCGATGATCACCCGCGCCGAGTTGCGAGGGCAGATCCACGTCGGCGATACGCTGATCGAAGCGACCTCGGGCAACACCGGGATTGCGTTGGCGATGGCTGCCGCGATCAAGGGTTACAAGATGATCCTGATCATGCCGGACAACTCCAGCGCCGAGCGTAAAGCCGCGATGACAGCGTACGGCGCCGAGCTGATTCTGGTGACCCAGGAAGAGGGCATGGAAGGCGCTCGCGACCTCGCTCAGCGGATGGAAGCCGAAGGCCGTGGCAAGGTGCTGGATCAGTTCGCCAACGGTGACAACCCCGAGGCGCACTACACCACCACCGGCCCGGAAATCTGGCGTCAGACCGAGGGCACCATCACCCACTTCGTCAGTTCGATGGGCACCACTGGCACCATCATGGGCGTCTCGCGCTACTTGAAAGAGCAGAGCGACAACGTGCAGATCGTCGGTCTGCAACCCATGGAAGGCTCAGCGATTCCGGGCATCCGTCGCTGGCCGCAGGAATACCTGCCGAAGATTTACCAGGCTGATCGCGTGGACCGTATCGTCGACATGGCGCAAAGCGAAGCCGAGGACGTAACCCGTCGTCTGGCTCGCGAAGAAGGCATCTTCTGCGGCGTGTCCTCAGGCGGTGCGGTGGCAGCGATGCTGCGCCTGTCCAGAGAAGTTGAAAACGCGGTGATCGTCGCGATCATCTGCGACCGTGGCGACCGTTACTTGTCGACCGGCATTTTCGACGCGCCCAACTGATGGCCAAGCCAGAGAGAGGCCTGCGCTTCCAGCCCACGGGCGGCAGCAAGGCCCCGCAAATTCCGACCGGCAAAAAGCAGCGCCTGACTATCGAGCGCCTGGCGAATGACGGTCGCGGTATCGCGTTTTTCGAAGGTCGCACCTGGTTTGTCCTCGGCGCGTTGGCTGGTGAAGAGGTCGAGGCGCGCGTATTGGGCGCCCACGGCAAAGTGGTCGAGGCACGGACCGAGCGGGTGTTCCAGGCCAGCGAGCTGCGTCGCCCGGCGCCCTGTCCGCATGCCGGACGCTGCGGCGGTTGCAGCGTGCAACATCTGCCGCACGCCGAACAACTCGCTCTGAAACAGCGCATGCTCGCTGAGCAACTGTCGAAGGTCGCCGGCGTCGAACCCCAGGAGTGGGCAGCGCCGTTGAGCGGTCCGGAATTCGGCTACCGCCGTCGTGCCCGCGTGGCGGTGCGCTGGGACATGAAGGCGAAGAAACTCGAGGTCGGTTTCCGTGCGGCGGGCAGTCAGGACATCGTCGCCATCAACGAATGCCCGGTGCTGGTACCGCCCTTGCAACCGATCATGACCCGCTTGCCGGAAATGCTCCGACGCCTGAGCAAGCCTCAGGCGCTGGGCCATGTGGAATTGTTCAGCGGTTCGTCGTTGGCGGTTTTGCTGCGGCACATGGCGCCGCTGTCCGACGCCGACCTGACGATCCTCAAGGATTTCTGCGCCTTCCATGACGCCCAATTGTGGCTGCACGGCGACGGCGAGCCGCAACCCGTGGAGGCTGGTGCGACGCTGGGCTACCGGCTCGAAGCGTGGGATCTGGATCTGGCGTATCGGCCGGGGGATTTCATTCAGGTCAACGCAGGCGTCAATGAAGCGATGGTCGCTCAGGCGCTGGACTGGTTGAAGCCGACAGCGGACGAACGCGTTCTCGATCTATTCTGTGGGTTGGGCAACTTCGCACTGCCGCTGGCCAAAGCCGTGCGCGAAGTGGTGGCGGTCGAAGGTGTGCAGGCGATGGTCGAGCGCGCCGCCGCGAACGCCGCTAGCAACAATCTGCATAACGCGACGTTTTTTCAGGCCGATTTATCCCAGCCTCTGGCGGAGGCCGAATGGGCCCGCGAAGGCTTTTGTGCGGTACTCTTGGACCCACCGCGTGACGGTGCTTTCGAGGTGGTGCGCAAACTGGCGTCCCTGGGCGCCAAACGGTTGGTGTATGTGTCGTGCAACCCGGCCACGCTGGCGCGCGACACGGTTGAATTGATCAAGCAGGGCTACCGGTTAAAACGTGCCGGGATTCTCGATATGTTTCCTCAGACGGCACATGTCGAGGCCATGGCGTTATTTGAAGCGAGCTAGGACGGCTCGTCTGGTCCGACTGGCCCGCCCGTGCAGCATTCGCATTAGCCCCGCGAGTGCCCTCCGGCAATGAAGGTCAGCGATTTGACGCATTGAATCTGCGTCGTAGGGAAGGTAAGCAAGATGGTACAGGTGAGAGCACACCAGCCGATCAACACCGACGGCAGTATCAATCTCGAGGCTTGGCTCGATCATGCGGTCAGTGTCGATCTGGCACTGGATCGCGAAGCCTTGAAGGACGCATGCGAGTTCGCTCGTGCGTCCGAACAACAGGCCAATGCGGCGAAGAATCTGTGGTCCGAAGGGACTTCGAGTTTTCGCACGGGCCTTGAGATCGCCGAAATCCTCGCCGACCTCAAACTCGATCAGGATTCATTGGTCGCGGCGGTTCTGTACCGCGGCGTGCGCGAAGGCCAGATCGAACTGCCGGCAATCAGCCAGCGCTTCGGTCCGGTCGTCGCCAAACTCATCGACGGCGTGCTGCGCATGGCCGCGATCAGTGCCAGCCTGAGCCCCCGTCAATCGCTGGTGCTGGGCACCCAGGGCCAGGTCGAAAACCTGCGCAAAATGCTCGTGGCCATGGTCGACGACGTTCGCGTCGCGCTGATCAAGCTTGCCGAGCGCACCTGCGCGATCCGTGCGGTGAAAACCGCCGACGACGAGAAGCGCAACCGCGTTGCCCGTGAAGTCTTCGACATCTACGCGCCGCTGGCGCACCGCCTCGGCATCGGTCACATCAAGTGGGAGCTGGAGGACTTGTCCTTCCGTTACCTTGAGCCCGACCAATACAAGCAGATCGCCAAGTTGCTGCACGAGCGGCGGCTCGATCGCGAGCGTTTCATCGCCGACGTGATGAGCCAGCTGAAGAATGAGCTGACGGCGACTGGCGTCGATGCCGACATCAGTGGCCGGGCGAAACACATCTATTCGATCTGGCGCAAAATGCAGCGCAAGGGGCTGGAGTTCAGCCAGATCTACGACGTGCGCGCCGTTCGCGTGCTGGTGCCGGAAATGCGCGACTGCTACACCGCGCTCGGCATCGTCCACACCTTGTGGCGCCACATCCCGAAAGAATTCGACGACTACATCGCCAACCCGAAAGAGAACGGCTACCGCTCGCTGCACACCGCGGTGATCGGGCCGGAAGGCAAAGTGCTGGAAGTGCAGATCCGCACTCATTCCATGCACGAAGAAGCCGAGTTGGGCGTGTGTGCGCACTGGAAGTACAAAGGGACCGACGTCAAATCCGGCTCCAACCACTACGAAGAGAAAATCTCCTGGCTGCGTCAGGTCCTCGAGTGGCATGAAGAGCTGGGCGACATCGGTGGCTTGGCCGAACAGCTGCGGGTTGATATCGAGCCGGACCGGGTCTACATCTTCACCCCGGACGGCCACGCCATCGACTTGCCCAAAGGCGCGACGCCGCTGGACTTCGCCTATCGCGTGCACACCGAAATCGGTCACAACTGCCGTGGCGCGAAGATCAACGGGCGCATCGTGCCGCTCAACTACAGCCTGCAAACCGGTGAACAGGTCGAGATCATCACCAGCAAACACGGCACGCCGAGCCGCGACTGGCTGAACCCGAACCTGGGTTACATCACCACCTCGCGGGCGCGGGCGAAGATCGTTCACTGGTTCAAATTGCAGGCTCGCGATCAGAACGTCGCCGCCGGCAAGACCTTGCTCGAGCGCGAACTGAGTCGCCTCGGCCTGCCGGCGGTGGACTTCGACAAGCTGGCCGACAAGGCCAACATGAAGACCGCCGAGGACATGTATGCGGCGTTGGGCGCCGGGGATTTGCGCCTGGCGCAACTGGTGAACCTGGCGCAACAACTGGTCGAGCCGGAACGCGGCAACGAGCAACTGGAACTGATTCCGCGCAAGGCCACCGGCTACAAACCGGGCAAGCGCGGCGACATTCAGATCCAGGGGGTCGGCAACCTGATGACGCAAATGGCCGGCTGCTGCCAGCCGTTGCCGGGGGATGCCATCGTCGGCTACATCACCCAGGGCCGTGGCGTGAGCATTCACCGCCAGGACTGCGCCTCGGTGCTGCAACTGGGCGGGCGTGAGCCGGAACGGATCATCCAGGTCAGTTGGGGCCCGGTGCCGGTGCTCACCTACCCGGTGGACATCATCATCCGTGCGTACGACCGTTCCGGGCTGCTGCGTGACGTTTCGCAAGTGCTGCTCAACGAGCGGATCAACGTGCTGGCGGTCAACACTCGCTCGAACAAAGAGGACAACACCGCGTTGATGTCCCTGACCATCGAGATTCCGGGGCTGGACGCGCTGGGGCGGTTGCTGGGGAGGATTTCCCAGTTGCCGAACATCATCGAAACCCGGCGTAACCGCACGCCGTGATGTTTCCCCGATCCAATGTGGGAGCGGGCTTGCTCGCGAAGAGGGCGTGTCAGTCGACAACAATGTTGTCTGACACACCGCTTTCGCGAGCAAGCCCGCTCCCACAGGGATTTTGCTGTGAGGGAGATTGATGTATTCACTTGAAGATCTATTGCACCTGATGAGCCGTCTGCGCGACCCGCAGTTTGGCTGCCCGTGGGACATCCGGCAAACCTACGCCACCATCGTCCCGCACACCCTTGAAGAAGCCTACGAAGTCGCCGATGCCATCGAGCGCGGCGACTTCGCTCATTTGCAAGGGGAACTGGGCGATTTGCTGTTCCAGGTGGTTTATTACAGCCAACTGGCCCGAGAAGAAGGGCGCTTCGAATTCGCCGGGGTCATCGACGGCATCACCCGCAAGCTGATCCGTCGTCATCCTCATGTGTTCCCCACCGGTGATCTGTACGCGCCGCTGGATGTCCCGCGCATGACTGAAGAACAGGTCAAGCAGCGCTGGGAAGAGATCAAGGCCGAAGAACGCGCCGAGCAATCAGCCGCGCCGCAGCAGTTGTCCTTGCTCGACGACGTGCCCGCTGCGCTGCCAGCCTTGTCCCGTGCCGCCAAATTGCAAAAGCGTGCCGGGCAGGTGGGTTTTGATTGGCCGCACGCCTTGCCGGTGCTGGACAAGGTTCGCGAAGAACTCGATGAAGTGCTCCAGGCCATGGCTGATAACGACTCGGCGGCGATTGCCGATGAAGTCGGCGATCTGCTGTTTTCCGTGGTCAATCTGGCGCGTCATTTGAAAGTTGATCCGGAAACGGCACTGCGCGGCGCCAACAACAAATTTGAAAGACGCTTCCGTTTTATCGAACAGGCATTGCGCGACACCCACCGTCCCATAGAAGATTGCACCCTCGAAGAGTTGGACGCCTTGTGGGGCGAAGCCAAACGTCAGGAAAAGAACGTGACCAGCTGCGGTTGAGCAGTTGCCCAAGTGAGACATAAGCACCATGAGCATTTCCCTTCGCGACCAGTTGCTCAAAGCAGGGCTGGTCAACCAGAAGCAGGCCAAACAGGTCGGCAAAGAGAAACAGAAACAGCAGCGGTTGGTCCACAAGGGCCAGATCGAGCAAGACGACACCCAGCAGCGCCTGGCCCAGGAAGCACTGGCCGAGAAGGTCAAGCGTGATCAGGAGCTGAACCGTCAGCAGCAGGAGAAGGCCGAGGCCAAGGCTCGCGCGGCGCAGGTCAAGCAATTGATCGAAGTCTCGCGTCTGCCGAAGTTGACCACCGAGGATTACTACAACTTCGTGGACGACAAGAAGGTCAAGCGCCTGTCCGTCAACACGTTGATGCGCAACAAGCTCAGTAACGGTTCGCTGGCGATCGTGCACCATGCCGGCAGCTACGAGGTGATCCCGCGTGAGGCGGCCCTGAAGATCCAGGAGCGCGATCCGCAGCGCATCGTGCAACTGAATGTGCAGACTGAAGAAGCGGCGGCTGAAGACGATCCGTACGCGGCCTATCAGATCCCGGACGATCTGATGTGGTGAGCCATTAGAGGCTGCAACAACGACAAACCCCGCTCATGGCGGGGTTTGTCGTTTTCAATGCTGTAATTGCTTGTGCGCAGCGGCTAGGCGGATAGCTGTTCGCGTTGCTGCTCCAGTGTTTCCAGTTCGCACTTGTAGTTGTGCGCGTCAGTCTCGGAGTGGAACATCCCGACCAACAGGTCCTGTTGGTGCACGTCCCAAATACGGATACCGGCGGCTACGCCTTCATGAGACATGTGTGAATCGTCGCGTTCAGTTACTTTTACAGTCATCTGCTAGCTCCAATCTCGATTACCTGCACCAAGGCATGTGCAGGACTCTGTTATATGTTTTGTTAGCTTGCTAAGTAAACAGTCGAGTTTGGTAACGAATAATTGTGAATTCTGCAAAAGTGCTACAGCCCGCTAAATGCGCGACATTCGGTCGCAGGGCGCTGAGTTTCATGACAAAAGATTCATGTTCGCGCCGAACAAAACCGCGTGTTCAACACCGAACCTGTGGGAGCGGGCTTGCTCGCGAAAGCGGTGTTTCAGTCGACATCTCTATTGACTGACACGCCCTCTTCGCGAGCAAGCCCGCTCCCACAGGTTCTGCGGTGTGCCGCATTTTCCAGGCACAAAAAAACGCCCCGAACCAGTCGGGGCGTTTTTATGTGCGGTGTAGCGGGGCGGGTATTACTTGCCAGCCCAGCGCTTCAGTACCAGCGTGGCGTTGGTGCCACCAAAACCGAAGCTGTTGCTCATCACGGTGTTGATGGTGGCGTCTTCGCGGGTCTTGGTCAGGATCGGCATGTCTGCCACTTCCGGGTCCAGTTCGTCGATGTTGGCGGAACCCGCCATGAAGTTGCCTTCCATCATCAGCAGGCAGTAGATCGCTTCATGAACGCCGGCGGCGCCCAGGGAGTGACCCGACAAACTCTTGGTAGAGCTGATGGCCGGGGCCTTGTCGCCGAATACCGCACGCACGCCTTCCATTTCCTTGGAGTCGCCGACCGGCGTCGAGGTGCCGTGGGTGTTCAGGTAGTCGATCGGGGTGTCGACGGTGGACATCGCCATCTGCATGCAGCGGATGGCGCCTTCGCCGCTTGGCGCAACCATGTCGTAGCCGTCGGAAGTAGCGCCGTAGCCGACGATTTCCGCGTAGATTTTCGCGCCACGGGCCAGAGCGTGTTCCAGCTCTTCAACCACGACCATGCCGCCACCGCCGGCGATGACGAAACCGTCACGCTTGGCGTCGTAGGCACGGGAAGCCTTTTCCGGGGTTTCGTTGTACTGGGTCGACAGTGCGCCCATGGCATCGAACAGGAACGACTGGCTCCAATGTTCTTCTTCACCGCCGCCGGCGAACACGATGTCCTGCTTGCCCAACTGGATCTGCTCAACCGCAGTACCGATGCAGTGAGCACTGGTGGCGCAAGCGGAGGAGATCGAATAGTTCACGCCCTTGATCTTGAACGGCGTGGCCAGGCAAGCGGAAACGGTGCTGCCCATGGTCCGCGTGACACGGTACGGGCCAACGCGCTTCACGCCTTTCTCGCGCAGGATGTCCAGCGCTTCCATCTGGTTCAGCGTGGAAGCACCACCGGAACCGGCGATCAGGCCGGTGCGCGGGTTGGACACTTGCTCATCGGTCAGGCCGGAGTCAGTGATGGCGTCTTGCATGGCCAGGTAGGCGTAAGCCGCCGCATGGCCGACGAAGCGATAGATCTTGCGATCGATCAGCTCTTCGAGGGGAAGGTCAATGGAGCCGGAAACCTGGCTACGCAGACCCATTTCGGCATATTCCGGGTTGAACCGGATGCCAGGGCGGCTTGCACGCAGGTTAGCGGAGACGGTCTCTTTGTCATTGCCCAGGCACGAAACGATGCCCAGACCAGTGATAACGACGCGGCGCATGCGGATAACCCTTAGAAGTTTTCAGTGGAGGTGAATACGCCGACCCGAAGGCCTTCGGCGGTGTAGATTTCGCGGCCGTCGACACTGACCGAACCATCGGCGATGGCCAGGTTCAGCTTGCCCTTGAGCACGCGTTTGATCTGAATGTTATAGGTGACTTTCTTGGCGGTCGGCAGGACCTGGCCGAAGAATTTCACTTCGCCCGAACCCAGTGCGCGACCACGGCCCGGCAGACCCTGCCAGCCGAGGTAGAAGCCGACCAGTTGCCACATGGCGTCGAGGCCCAGGCAGCCTGGCATCACCGGATCGCCTTCGAAGTGGCAGGCGAAAAACCACAGGTCCGGAGTGATATCCAGCTCGGCGACCAATTCACCCTTGCCGTACTTGCCACCCTCGGCACTGATATGGGTGATGCGATCCACCATCAGCATGTTCGGGGCGGGCAGTTGTGCGTTACCTGGGCCGAACAGCTCACCGCGACTGCAGCGCAGCAGGTCTTCCCGAGTAAAGGCGTTTTGTTGGGTCATGCGAGCTCCTCAATAGTCCCATGCGGCAGGGTGGGGCAAATCTTCCCGGCCGATCGAAGCGTTCATGCCTCGAGTCAGCAGCCTACTCATAGACTATTGCGTTGTGGTGAAAGTCACAGCACCAAGGACATGAATGTACACTTGTGCACTGAAATTATTATTCAAGCCCCTTTTCGGGCCTGTTCGGGTGCCTAAGACTGCCGCACTTTCGCCTTTCACGCCAGTCGCAGATGGTCGAAAGGCCGCCTCTACTGCACCCAGCGCTGCAGAATTTGCTGCAGATCAATGCGTTTGAAGGGCTTGGCCAGGTAATCGTTCATTCCCGCCGAAAGACAGGCTTCGCGGTCGCCCTGCAAGGCGTTGGCGGTCAGCGCGATGATCGGCACGTCCGCGCAGCCGGGCAATTGACGGATCTGCCGGGTGGCTTCGTAGCCATCAATGATCGGCAGTCGACAGTCCATCAGAATCGCTTCGAAAATCAGACTTTCAGCGCTGCGCACCGCCTGCGCGCCATCGGTAGCGACGCTGACGATAAAGCCCAGGCTACGCAACATGGCTTCGATGACCGTCTGATTGACCGGGTTGTCTTCCACCAGCAAGACATTGCGCCCCTCGCCATCACCTGCCTCGGACGGCACTCGCGGGGTCAGTACCGGCAATGACTGCTTATAGAGCGCCAACGGAATTTCCAGGGTGAACACCGAACCCAGGCCTTCTTCGCTTTGCGCGCGTAAGGTGCCGCCCATGCGTTCAGCCAGCGTGCGGGCAATCGGCAGGCCGAGCCCGGTGCCGCCGTAACGCCTTGAAATAGAACTGTCGGCTTGCTGGAACGCGTTGAACATCAACTCCAGGCTCTGCGCCGAGATTCCAATACCGCTGTCGCGCACGGTGCAGGTGAACCACAGCAGGTCGTGGTCCAGCGATTGCCACTGCGGCTCGATGCTCACCCGGCCCTGCTCGGTGAACTTCAGCGCATTGCCCACCAGGTTGACCAGAATCTGCCGGATGCGCGTCGGGTCGCCCTGCACCTGCAAGGCGCGCATGTCCTCGGGAACGATCAGCGCCAGATCCAGGCCACGCTGTGCGGCGCTGTGCTGGAACGATTGGGCGCAACTGTTGATGAGGTCCGCGAGGTTGAACGGAATATGTTCCAGCTCCAGTTCCGAACGCTCGATGCGCGAGAAGTCGAGAATGTCGTTGATGACTTTCAGTAAATGCTCGGTGGACTCCGACGCCAGCGCCGCATATTCGACCTGCTCCTCGGTCATCTCGGTGGTTTCCAGCAGTTGCAGCATCCCGAGCACGCCATTCATCGGCGTGCGCAATTCGTGACTCATCATCGCGAGGAAATCGGATTTGGCGTTGTTGGCTTTTTCCGCCTCTTCTCGCATCTGGATCAACTGCGCCATCGCCTGCTGCTGCTCGCGGCTGGCGTGTTCGAGGCCGCTGGCGAGGTTGTTGATGTGTTGCGACAGCGCGCCGAGTTCGGTGTCGTCGACAATCGGCAGCGGCGTTTTGTAGTCACCTTCCTGGATCGCCTTGACCGCGTTGCCGATGTCGCGGATCGGTTGCGACAAGCTGCCCGCCAGGCGCCGGGCCAGCAGAAAAGTGAACAACAGGGCGAACAGCGCGAGGACACCGGCCTTGAACAGGATTTCCTGCTGGCGCTGGCTGAAGGCGTCATTGGACAGGCCGACGATCACCCGGCCCAGATAATCCTCGGGAGGCGCCGTGTTCGCGACTTTGCTGCCCTGCAAGAAATCATTGTTCAAGACGATCCGTTGCAAGCGCACGGGCGCCTGGAACACTTCGACCTGTTGCGAGCGGTTGTGGGTTTCCGATGGCTGCTCGACGTACACCAGAATCCGGTTGGCGTTGTCCTGGACTTCCAGAAAACGCACGTTGGGGGTGGCGAGCGTGGCTTTGAGCAAACTTTCCAGCACCTCGTTGTTGCCCGAAATCACCCCGTACTCGGTGGCCGGAGCCAGTTGGTTGGCGATCAGTTGCCCGGTGTGATTGAGTTCCTGGCGCAGGTCCTGAATCCGCACGAAGGTAAAAAAGCTGATCAGCAGCAACGTCAGCAACAGGGCAGGACCAAGGCTGATGATCTGGGTGCGAGTGCTGATGTCCCAAGGGCGCAGGAAGGTCACGGACGGCTTTCTCCTTCAGCCAGTTGGGTGGCAACAGCGGCTTCATTCACCTGTTCGATACCTAATGAACGAGCCACTTGCGGGTTACTCAAGACTTTGAAGTGTTGTGGGTAGAGCATTCTTGGCCAACCGGTCGGCGGGAGGTCGAGCAACTCGTCGAGCACCGTCAGCCAGTCATCTTGATCGCTGTAGGTGCTGGCCAGGCTTCCGGCCCTGACGAACGCGGCGTTGGGACCGATCAGTGCCAGTTGCCGGGCGTAGCTGCTGAGCAGCAGGTTTTTCACGGTTTTCGGGTTGTACAAGTCCGGGTCATCGATCCCCAACAGCACGTCACAACGTTTCAGCAAGGCCTGCAACGGGCGGCTGTCGTTGGTGTTTTCCCAACGCTCGGCCACCACTTCAAGGTCGAGGGCCTGCGCGGCCACCTGCAACTCGTTTAACAGGATTTCATTGTGGCTGTCATAGAGCACGCCCACCCGCCGGACCTGCGGCAGGATGAGCCGGGTCAAGCGCAACTGCCGATCCAGCGGCGGGTCACTCCACAGCAGACTGAGGCGCGCCGGGAGTTGGCTGCCGAAGCGTTGCCAGGCTTGCAGGCGGCTGATGCGCAACACCAGCGTCGCCGGACCCTGGGGGTCTTGCAGGCGCCAGTCGAGGCTCGGCGGGTCGAGCAGGACCAACCGGGTGTCGGCCGGCAGCTTGCCTGGGGCCGGCAGGTTTTCCAGCGACTGGAAACGCACGGTATCCGCCGGGCGCATGTCGCTCAGGCCCTGAACGAAAGCTTGCACGCCGGGACTGTTCTCGGCGCCGATCAGCAGAATGTCGGCGGCCTGACTCCCCAGGCAGACAAACGCCAGGCATAGCCCTGCCAGCAGGCGGCCAGCAATTGGCGACATTCGACGCAGGCGCTGCCCCATTTAAAACGTCAGCTCCGCGCTGAAATAAAGCACTCGACGCTCATCGTAGTTGTTGTCGGCAAAGGTGGTGGGCTGGTTGTCCAGACGCTGCTGAAGGATGCCGGCCAGTTCCAGATTGGCCTTGCCCAGGCCGACGCGTTTGGCGATTCGCGTGTCGGCGCGTTCGAAGCGGTAGCCGTTTAGGGCGTCGTCGCCGTAATAGAAGAGGGCGCTGTTCCAGCCGGAGCCCCAATTGCGCAGCCAACCGGCGGAGCCGCTATTGCGTGCGGTCTGTTGCTCATCCAGCGGGTTGCTCGCCTCGGCGTCGACGTAGGCATAGGTCAGGCGCAGCCGGTCGACGTGGCTCACGTGCCAGTCCAACTGGGCTTCGCTGCCCTTGAACCGTGAGCGGTTGGCGTTGCTGGCGATGTACTGATTGTTGCGCAGCGGTTCGCTGATCATGCCGGTGATTTCGTCGTAGAACAGCTTCACATCGACCGTCAGCCCAAGCTCGGCGAAGTAGCCGTTGTAGCCCAGTTCGCGCGAACGCATGTGTTCCTGGTCGAGATCGCCGGGGCCGCGTGTCCGCACAAAATAGCGGGCGCTGTTCTGCCCGTAGGCACTGGGCCGCAGGTTGTTCACCCGGTAACTCCAGTTGACGTTGTTTTCGAACATGTCCGGTGACCGGATGGCTTCCGAGTAGACGGCGCGCAAGCCGTGACGCGGGTTGATCAAATAGTTGACCGCCACGCGTGGGGTCAGCGAACTGCCGATCAATTGCGTGTCTTCGAACATCGCACCGCCCTGCAACAGCCAGTGCTCGGTAGCGCGCCATTCGAGTTGGCCGAACGCGCGCCAGGTGGTGTCGTCGAGGGTGCCATTGAAGTAGGTCTCGGAGTCTGCCCGGTCGTAACGATAGTTCATGCCGCTGACCAGCCGCAGACTGTCGGACAGGCTGAGGGTGTCTTGCAGTTCGAGGTCATAGCGCGATTCGCGGGCGCTCTGGTCGATATCGCCGCAGAGCGTTTGCCGGGCGCCATTGCGCCACTGTGTCAGCACCTGATTGGCCAGCGCCTGCTCTGCCGGCGTGCCGCGCGGTGCTCCGGGGCCGGTGAACCGCTCAATGTTGCGGGCCAGGCGTTCGGTGTAGTTCGGGTTGAGCTGCCACAGTCGGGTCAGTTCCGGGCTGAACGAGACCTCGGCATCGCAGGCGCGCCACGTCTGCTGGCGGTCCCAGTGTTGCGCCGAGCCCTGGATGTAGAGGCGGTGATCCGGATTGATGTCCAGGTTCCAGCGCAACGAACCGGCGTAGTCCTTGGCAATGACGTCGGAATTGTTCCCCGCAGCGGTAATCCCCGAGAACACCGGGCGATAGGTATATGGCCGCTGGTTGGCCCCGTTCTTGGCATTCAATTGCCAGTCGATGCTCTGGTTTTCGCTGAGTGTCTGACTGACGGCGAGGTTGAAGCGATTCAAGCGGCGGCTGTCACGAAGATCGGCGCCGGAACGGTCCGAGTCGAAGCCGTCGTCCTGCTGGCCGGACAACGACAGGCGCCAGTTGCCGTCGGCCCAACCGGCGCCCTGGCTGGCATAGAAGTCGTTGATGCCACGCTGGCCACGGGTGACTTTCAGCCGCGTGCCGTGGCTGTCGGCGGGGTTGCGCGTGATGATGTTGACCACCGCCATCAACGCATTGGCGCCGTAGCTGACGGTGTTGGGGCCGCGAAACACCTCGATACGCTCGATGTCTTCCATGGCCACCGCAATGTCGCTCCAGTCCACCGTGGCCAGGCCGGCGCGGTACACCGAACGGCCGTCGATCAGCACCTGCATGCGCCGCGCTTGCGTGGCGTTGGTGCCGTGGTAATTCACCGCCGCCTGATTGCCGCTGAGGTTGCCGACCATCATGCCCGGCACCAGTCGCAGCAACTCGCTGATGTCCCGCGCGCCGCTGGCGGTGATGAGTTCGCTGTCGATCACCGTCATGCTTCCCGGAACCGCGGCCGGCGATTGCTTCAGGCGGGTGGCCGTGAGCACTTGCGGCAGCGGTTCGTTGTCGAGAAACAGGTCGTCGGCCAGCAATGCCGGGCTGAACATCAGCGCCACAACCAGCGGCGAGCGAGGTGAAGAAGCACCAAACGACACAACACATCCTTGATAGTGAATAACTGGCGCGCATGTTAACCGAGCGCTACGACTTTTCCATTCACGATCTCGGCATTTTCCTCGGTTTTATTGGTCTTCTTCCTACTGATACCGGTAAATGACGCGGGGGCTGGCCGCCACTGGGCCGCTCCGTATAATGCCGGCATCGCCACTGGTATGGATTAACGGATTGCATATGACTGAACAGCGCCCGATTGCGGTCCTGGGAGGCGGAAGTTTTGGTACCGCCGTGGCTAACCTATTGGCCGAAAACGGCCATCAGGTCCGGCAGTGGATGCGTGACCCCGAACAGGCCGAGGCCATTCGCGTCAACCGCGAGAACCCGCGTTACCTCAAGGGCATCAAGATTCTGCCGGGTGTCGAAGCCGTCACTGACCTGCAAGCGACCCTCGACGCCTGTGATTTATGCTTCGTCGCGCTGCCGTCCAGCGCGTTGCGCTCGGTGCTGGTGCCGCACGCCGAACGCTTGAGCGGCAAGTTGCTGGTGAGCCTGACCAAGGGCATCGAAGCCCACACCTTCAAACTGATGAGCGAAATTCTCGAAGAGATCGCTCCGCAAGCGCGCATCGGCGTGCTGTCCGGGCCGAACCTGGCCCGTGAAATCGCCGAACATGCGCTGACCGCCACGGTGGTCGCCAGCGAAGACGAAGCACTCTGCCAGCGGGTGCAGGAAGCGCTGCACGGTCGCACGTTTCGCGTGTACGCCAGCGCCGACCGTTTCGGCGTGGAATTGGGCGGGGCGTTGAAAAATGTCTACGCGATCATCGCGGGGATGGCGGTGGCGCTGGGCATGGGCGAAAACACCAAGAGCATGCTGATCACCCGCGCGCTGGCGGAAATGACCCGCTTCGCGGTGAATCAGGGCGCCAACCCGATGACGTTCCTCGGGCTGGCGGGTGTCGGCGACCTGATCGTGACCTGCTCGTCGCCGAAAAGCCGTAATTACCAGGTCGGGTTCGCCCTCGGCCAGGGCTTGAGCCTGGAGGACGCGGTGACGCGTCTGGGCGAAGTCGCCGAAGGCGTGAATACCCTGAAAGTGCTCAAGGCCAAGGCCCAGGAAGTCGGCGTCTATATGCCGCTGGTCGCCGGGTTGCACGCGATTCTGTTTGAAGGGCGCACGCTTGAGCAGGTCATCGAGCTGTTGATGCGCGCCGAGCCGAAGACCGACGTCGACTTTATTTCCACCAGCGGTTTCAACTAAGCCCCAGGGAGTTGCGTATGAACGATCCGAAAACCGAAG
This sequence comes from Pseudomonas sp. NPDC086278, assembly GCF_050280905.1. Lineage (NCBI taxonomy): Bacteria > Pseudomonadati > Pseudomonadota > Gammaproteobacteria > Pseudomonadales > Pseudomonadaceae > Pseudomonas > Pseudomonas sp. NPDC086278. The sequence continues at coordinate 18,595 of NZ_JBNNWE010000036.1, read as the reverse complement.
CCAGGTACGAATCCATCCTCCTGCGTGTGCTGTGGATGATCGTCTTTTTGCTGGTCTGGCAAGTGGCGCAATTCATCCTCGGTGCGGTGGTGCTGGTGCAACTGATCTATCGTTTGATCTATGGCGCGCCGAGCGCCAGCCTGATGAATTTCGGCGACAGTCTGAGCCAGTTCCTGGCACAGATCGGCCGTTTCGGCACATTTCATACCGACCAGAAACCCTGGCCGTTCGCCGACTGGCCGGCGCCGCGCACCCCGGACGGCGAAGCGCCACACGTCGTGGCCCCCGCGCCGCATCCGGTTCGAGATGAGGAACCAAGCTATGAAACTCTGGGTATTGCGTCACGGGGAAGCCGAGCCGTATGGCTCGCGTCCCGATTCCGAGCGGGCCCTGACGGCGCACGGTCGTGAAGAAGCCTTGCGCAGCGCCGCCGAATTGATCGGGCAACCGATCAGCGCGATCTACGCCAGCCCTTACCTGAGGGCGCAACAAACCGCGCAACTGGTGCGCGAAGCCCTTGGTTTCGAACCGGACATTCGCACCGTCGAGTGGCTGACCCCGGACAACCGCCCGCAAGCGGTGGCCGAGCAGTTGGTGTCGGTGGATTACGCGCTGCTGGTCAGCCATAACCCGCTGGTGGGCAATTTGCTGGGGTATTTGCAGCATGGCCATGTGCAGCAGCCCGAAGCGGTGAAAACCGCAGGGCTCGCCGAACTCGAAGGCGACTTGCCGCTGGCCGGCGCGATGAAGCTCAACGGCATCAAGCACCCTTAGTCCCGCTTAAAACCGGATTGAATGTGGGAGTGGCGGTGAACCTGTTTTTTTGTGTGAAATAGTCAACCAAGCACTTGCTTGGTTGACTACGCTTGCTCCAGAACAAAAATTCAGGAGCGAGTCGCATGTCTGCCGCTTTTCGTTTACCGCTGGACGTCTTCTACGAGCGTGAAGCCCGCCATCCCCGCCAGCGGTTTCTGGTCCAGCCGGTCGGCGGCGGTCAGGTCGAGACATTGACCTGGGAGGACGTTGGCCATCAGGCCCGGTGTGCCGCGCACTGGTTGCGCGCCCGGGAATTGCCGCAAGGCAGCCACATTGCCCTGATCTCGAAAAACTGCGCGCACTGGATCGTCGCCGACCTGGCGATCTGGATGGCCGGGCATGTGTCCGTGCCGCTGTACCCCAACCTCACGGCCGAATCCGTCGCGCAAGTGCTCGACCACTCTGAAGCCGCGCTGGCGTTTATCGGCAAACTCGATGACTGGCCCGCCATGTCGCGCGGCGTCCGTCCCGAGCTGCCGACCATCAGCCTGCCGCTGCATCCGCCCGGCACTTTCGCTTTCAGCTGGGCCGACCTGCAAACCAGTTCGCCGATCCAGGACAGTCCCAAACCGTCCGCCGAGCAACTGGCGACGATCATCTACACCTCCGGCACTACGGGCCTGCCCAAAGGCGTGATGCACAGTTTCGGCAACCTGGGATTTGCCACCACGCGAGGCACGCAATTGTTCGGACTCAACGAGTCGGACCGGCTGCTGTCGTACTTGCCGCTGTGCCACGTCGCCGAACGCATGTTCGTTGAAATGGCGTCGATCTATACCGGGCAAACCGTGTTCTTTGCCGAGAGCCTCGACACGTTCCTCACCGATTTGCAGCGCGCGCGGCCGACCGCGATGTTCGGTGTGCCGCGCATCTGGACCAAATTCCAGATGGGCGTCTACAGCAAGATCCCGGCAAAACGCCTCGACTTCCTGCTCGGTTTGCCCTTCATCGGCAAGCGGGTTGGGCACAAAGTCCTGGCCGGGCTTGGGCTGGACGCTTTGCGCGTGGCGTTGTCCGGCGCGGCGCCCGTGCCGCAGAGCTTGCTGCTGTGGTACCGCAAGCTCGGGCTGGATGTGCTGGAGGTGTATGGCATGACCGAGAGCTGCGGTTACTCGCATATCGGCCGCCCCGGTGATGACAAACCGGGCTGGATCGGCAAGCCGTGCCCCGAGGTTGAAGTGCGTATCGACGAATCCGGCGAAGTGCTGGTGCGCAGCGGCGCGACCATGCTCGGCTATTTCAAGGAGCCCGGGAAAACCGCCGAGGCCATCACCGGGGACGGTTTCTTGCGCACCGGTGACAAGGGCGAACAGGACGCCGAAGGCAACCTGCGCCTGACCGGGCGCCTGAAAGAAATCTTCAAGACCAGCAAAGGCAAATACGTGGCTCCGGCACCGATCGAAAACCGTCTGGCGGTGCATTCGCGAATCGAGCAGGTGTGCGTGGTCGGCGATGGTTTGAGCGCACCATTGGGGCTTTGCGTGCTGTCGGCGGCCGGGCAACAGGACGTCGGGGCGGCGAGGGCGGGGCTGCATTCAAGCCTGGAAAAACTGCTGGAGGAGGTCAACGGTGCCCTCGACAAACATGAGCGTTTACGCCGTCTGGTGGTGGTCAAGGACAGTTGGGCCGTGGAAAACGGCTTCCTCACGCCGACGCTGAAGATCAAGCGCAACGTGATCGAAGCTGCTTATGGCGCGCGCTTCGAAGAATGGAGCGAGCGCAGCGAAAGCGTGTTGTGGCAGGATTGAGCCACGCACAAAACCAACAAAGGAAAAGCAGCGATGAGCCTGTGGCGAACCACTCCCAACATCGAGCAATTGAACGCAATCCAGAAAAACACCATCGGCGAAGTACTGGATATCCGCTTTGAAGCCTTCGATGACGAGTCCCTGACCGCCAGCATGGTCATCGACCATCGCACGCATCAGCCTTATGGCTTGCTGCACGGCGGCGCCTCGGTGGTGCTGGCGGAAACCGTCGGTTCGATGGCCAGCTACCTGTGCATCGACGCCAGCAAATTCTACTGCGTGGGCCTGGAAATCAACGCCAACCATCTGCGCGGCTTGCGCAGCGGGCGGGTGACGGCAGTGGCCAAGCCGATTCACATCGGGCGCACCACCCATGTCTGGGACATTCGGTTGAGCAGCGACGAAGGCAAGGCCAGTTGTGTGTCGCGGTTGACCATGGCGGTGGTGCCGTTGGGTGAAAACCCGCCATCGCGCTAAACACAAGCCTTACGCGCTCCCCCCAGCCTCTGGCCGGACTGTCATCATCGCTGGCAGTTACGGTCATTGCGCTTATGGGTGGTGTTACCGACAATCAACGCCTTCTCGCTCATGGATTTGCTGGTATGTCGCAACAGATATTTTTCGCCCACGCCAATGGCTTTCCGTCGGGGACCTACGGCAAATTGTTCGCGGCGCTCGCGCCCGAGTATCAGGTGACGCATCTGGAGCAGCACGCCCACGACCCGCGTTTCCCGGCGGACGACAACTGGCACAACCTGGTCGATGAGCTGATCCATCACCTCAAGCAGCAACCGGAACCGGTGTGGGGCGTCGGCCACTCCTTCGGCGGCGTGCTGCACTTGCACGCGGCGTTGCGTTGCCCGGAACTGTATCGCGGCGTGGTGATGCTCGATTCACCGGTGCTGACCCGCACCGATCAATGGGTCATTCGCGCGGCCAAGCGTTTCGGTTTCATCGACCGCCTGACCCCGGCCGGCCGCACGCTGGGGCGGCGCGAGGAGTTCTCCGACCTGGCCGCAGCGCGGCTGTATTTTTCGGGGAAAACCTTGTTCCGTGGTTTCGACCCCGAATGCTTCGACGCCTACCTGCAACACGGTTTGCACAAGGTCGGCGACAGGCTGCGCCTGCGTTTCGACCCGGCCACGGAAATCAGCATTTATCGCGGCGTGCCGCACACCAGCCCCGGCCGCGCCCGCCAGTTGAAAGTGCCGCTGGCGGTGGTGCGCGGGCACAAGAGCCGCGTGGTCATGCGCCATCACGCCAGCGCCGTCGGGCGCATGCCGTTGGGCGAATCGCTGACCATGCCTGGCGGCCACATGTTTCCCCTCGAACGTCCGCAAGACACTGCCACGTTGCTGAAAAACCTGTTCAGCCGCTGGGAAGGTCGCCGTCAGCAGGATTGCGCATGAATCACATCGTCGAAGAAGTTCGCCTGAGCCTGCCGCACATCGAGCTGGCGGCGCACCTGTTCGGCCCTGAAGACGGTCTGCCGGTGATCGCCCTGCACGGTTGGCTGGACAACGCCAACAGCTTCGCCCGCCTGGCGCCGAAGCTTGAAGGGCTGCGCATTATTGCGTTGGACATGGCCGGTCACGGCCACTCCGGGCACCGTCCGCCGGGTGCCGGTTACGCGATGTGGGATTACGCCCACGATGTGCTGCAAGTCGCCGAGCAATTGGGCTTGAAGCGTTTCGCGCTGATGGGGCATTCCATGGGTGCAATCGCTGCATTGATCATCGCCGGCGCGATGCCGGAACGCGTCACGCACCTGGCGTTGATCGACGGCGTCATTCCGCCGACCGACAAAGGCGAAAACGCCGCCGAACGGATGGGCATGGCCCTGCAAGCGCAACTGGACCTGCGGGAAAAGCGCAAACCGGTTTACCCCACGCAGGAGCGCGCCATCGAGGCGCGCATGAAAGGCTTGGTAGCGGTCAGCCGCGAAGCCGCCGAACTGTTGGCCCAGCGCGGGCTAATGCCGGTGCCGGGCGGTTACACCTGGCGCACCGACAACCGCCTCACGCTGCCGTCGCCGCTGCGCCTGACCACCGAGCAGGCCATGGCTTTCGTCCAGCGAATCAGTTGCCCGGTCAAACTGGTGGTGGCGGCCGATGGCATGCTCGCCAAACATCGGGAGATGCTGGAGCGTCTACCCTTTAGCCGTGAGCAACTGCCAGGCGGCCATCATCTGCACCTGAATGACGAACCCGGCGCCGACCTTGTCGCAGACTGTTTCAATCGGTTCTTCGCCGTTCCTTGACTTGCGCCGGGCAACTGTCGAGGCTGGGCGGGTTGAAATGGGAGACAACCATGATAGATCTCTATACCGCTGCGACCCCGAATGGCCACAAGGTCTCTATCGTGCTCGAGAAACTCGGCCTGCCCCGCACGGAGCACGGCTTGGGTTTCGACAATAAGGAACGCATCGACGATGCGCGCATCATCCACAATGCCCAGGCGATGTTGATCCGATGAGCCTGTCCATCCGATCACTCAGTTTGCTGGCGCTGTGTTATTTCAGTCCGATGGTCGTTGCCGCCGATGTGCCAGGCAGCCAGGACCTGCCCATCGTGCCGCGCATCGAGGATGCACAAATCGTCGACTACCGTCCGGCCGTCGAAGCCGAGCGAATCTACCCGATGGGGTCGATCCGCAAAATCAGCGGGCAGTTGCGCTTTGACGGTCAAGTCACGGCGCGCGGGCAAACCACTTCGATCACCTACGAATTGCCGCCGGAACATACCTCAACCGAAGCCTTTACCGCCGCGCGTGAAGCCTTGCAGAAGCAGGGCGCCGAGCTGCTGTTCTGGTGCCAGGCCCGCGATTGCGGGGAAAGCAGCCTGTGGGCCAACGAGGTCTTCGGCAACGCCAAGCTCTTTGGTGCCGATGATCAGCAGGCGTACTTGCTCTTGAGACTGGCGGCGCCACAGGACAACACGCTGGTGGCGCTTTACGGCATCACGCGCGGCAATCGCAAGGCCTATCTGCATGTCGAGCAGTTCGATGCGGCAGCGCCACTGGGCGATTTGCTGCCGACGTCCGCGACCTTGCTGCGACAACTCAAAAGCACCGGCGAACTGGATTTCCCTAAACTCAGCGCTGACCCCGACGACACCTGGCTGCGGCTGATTTCTCGCGGGTTGAATCTGGACACTACGCTGCGCGTCAGTGTGTCCGGGGCCAAGGCCGAAGCCTGGCGCGAAGCGTTGATTGCCCAGGGCGTGCGGGCCGCGCGAATGGAGGCCGGTAACGTCGAAGGCTCTGGCCTGCACATCGAACTGTTGCGGTAAGCTGCACCGGCGAACGCGCACCGCGCGCTCGCCTACTCTTTGTTGACTGACTTTTTCGAGACTTACATGCCCAATAACGATCGGCTGTTGGTGCAGATTCTGCTCCTGGTGCTGTTTGGCGCGAGCTTCTGGGTGATGGCGCCATTCTGGTCGGCGTTGTTCTGGGGCGCGGTGCTGGCGTTTGCCAGTTGGCCGTTGATGCGTTTGTTGACCCGCTGGCTCAATGGCCGTGAATCGTTGGCGGCGGCGTTGCTGACCCTCGGCTGGATGCTGCTGGTGGCGGTGCCGCTGGTGTGGCTGGGTTTCAACCTGGCGGATCACGTGCGCGATGCCACGGCGTTCATCAAGGATGTGCAGGTCGAGGGCCTGCCGGAAGCGCCGACGTGGCTGGGCAGCATTCCCCTGGTCGGTGAACGGTTGGTGGGCGTCTGGAACAGCATCGACGAGCAGGGCGCCGCGATGATGCTGGCGATCAAACCGTACCTGGGGCAGGTCGGCAACTGGTTGCTGGCACGCAGTGCGCAAATTGGCGGCGGCATTCTTGAGCTGACGCTGAGCATTGTGTTTGTGTTCTTTTTCTACCGCGACGGCCCGCGTCTGGCGACCTTTGTCCATGGGTTGCTGGAACGTCTGATCGGTGCCCGTGCCGGTTATTACATTGATCTGGTGGCGGGCACCGTGCAGCGGGTGGTGAACGGCGTGATCGGGACGGCGGCGGCACAAGCGGTGCTGGCGCTGATCGGCTTCCTGATTGCCGGCGTACCGGGCGCATTGGTGCTGGGGATCGTCACGTTCCTGCTCAGCCTGATTCCGATGGGGCCGCCGCTGGTGTGGATACCGGCCACCGCGTGGCTGGCCTGGAAAGGCGACTACGGCATGGCGGTGTTTCTCGGGATCTGGGGCACGTTCGTCATCAGCGGCGTTGACAACGTACTGAAGCCGTACCTGATCAGCCGTGGCGGCAATCTGCCGCTGGTGATCGTGCTGCTGGGCGTGTTTGGCGGGCTGATCGCATTCGGGTTTATCGGCTTGTTTATCGGGCCGACGTTGCTCGCGGTTGCGTACAGCCTGTTGACCGACTGGAGCAAAAGTCAGGCGCGGGTGGAAGATCGTAGGCCCTGAGTTTTATGTTGGGGCTGATGGCCCTATCGTCGGATCGCCGCCCGGAACAAGCTCGCTCCGGGCGGCGATCCGATGATGCTCAAGTCACCACGTTCAGGTATTTGCCCACCGTCGCCACGTTGTCGAGCGAATATCGCTTGCTCAGGTTGGCGATCATCTTGTTCAGCGCTTCGTTGACGTTGAACTGATCGGTAGAGCTGTCGCTGGATTTCTCGCGACCCGTTTGCAGCGCCGCTTTCAGTTCATCGCTGCTGACGCCGCCGCTGCTGTCACTGTCCAGCACTTTGAGCAATGCGGCGCTGGTGTCGGTGCCGGTCGATGAGGTGCCGCTGCTCACCTGCAACGCGCTGCTCAATTCGGTCGCGGTCACGCTGCCATCGCTGTCGGTATCGAGCTGGCTGAACAGTTCCTCGCTGGACACCTGCGGTGGCGGGGGTGGCGTCAGGCTGGCGGCGAGTTCGTCCTTGCTGACTGTGCCGTCCTGGTTCTTGTCGAGTGCCGAGAAGATTTGCTTGCTGTCCGCGCTGCTGCCGGCGCTGGTCAGGCCGGTACTCAGTTCGTCGCTGCTGATGGCGCCGTCACCATCGGTGTCCAAAGCGCTGATCAGCGCGTCGGCCAGTTCAGTGCTCGGCGGCTGGTCATGTGGCGGTGGCGGCGGGGGAGCCATCGCGGCCATTTCTTCGCTGCTGAGGCTGCCGCTGGCATCGCTGTCGAGGTCGGCGAAGTTTTTGCTCAGGTTGACCAACAGACGGTCGTCGGACTTCTGCGACAACGCGCTCTTGAGTTCATCCTGATCCACCGCGCCATCGCCGTTGGTGTCGAGCTTGGCCAGCAACTCCTTCTGGAATTGCTGGCTGCGGGCGTTGTTGGTGGTCGTCGTGCTGGTGCTGGTATAGCTCGTGTAGTTGCTGACGCTACCGATCATTAGGCTCACTCCCTGGAATGGAAAACCGGTGGGGGCACCGGCTTATGCAGACTCAAGGGCCAGGTTGTCGTGGGTATATGAGGTTTGTACCGTTCGGTACACAGATCAGGCGCGGGGCAAATCAATCACGGCGGTCAGACCGCCACCGGGGGTTTCTTCCAGGCTCAATTGCCCACCCAGGCGTTCCGCCGCCTCGCGAGCGATGGTCATGCCCAGGCCGACACCGCCGGAGTTGCGGTTGCGCGAACCTTCCAGGCGAAAGAACGGCTCGAACACCGCCTCACGTTTGTCCGCCGCGATGCCCGGCCCTTGATCGATGACGCGGATCACCAGGTATTCGCGGCTATCGTCGAGGGTGATCAACGCCTGCCCGGCATAACGCAAGGCGTTATCCAGCAGGTTGTTGATGCATGACCGCAGCGCCATCGGCTGCACTTGCAGCGGTGCGCAATGGCCGCTGACCTGCACTTCGGCGCCCTGGTCCTGGGCGTTTTCGCTCAACGATTCCACCAGTGCCTGCACGTCCATCCATTGCCGCGCTTCGCTGGTGCGCTGTTCGTGCAAGTAAGTGAGGGTGGCGTCGAGCATGCTGATCATGTCGTCCAGATCCTGGCGCATCTGGCCTTGCAGCTTGTCGTCGTCGATCTGTTCCAGCCGCAGCTTGAGCCGCGACAGCGGCGTGCGCAGGTCGTGGGACACCGCGCCGAGCATGCGCGAGCGCTGATGCACTTGTTCGATGATGCGTTGCTGCATCTTGTTGAACGTATGCGCCGCCTGCCGGGCTTCACGTGGGCCGGATTCATCCAGCGGCGCGCTGTCGAGGTTTTCGCTCAGGCGCTCGGCGGCATCGCTCAGGCGCTGGATCGGCCGGCTCAGCAGTTTGGCGCCGTACCACGCGGCGATGATCAAGGACACCAGCTGAAAGGTCAGCGGCACCAAGGGGCCGCCGAACCACGGTCGCGGCGGGCGGTTTTCGAAGCGCGGGTCCAACGGCGGGCGCTTGCCGTCGAAGCCTTGGGCAAATTCCGCTGGCGGCGGAGGCGGGGGCGGGCCGTAGTGATGGAACCAGGCAAAGGCCAGCAGGTGCGCCAGGATAATCGCGATCAGCAACACGCCAAACAGACGGGCGAACAGCGTATCGAAGCGCGCCCGCATCAGCCGATGTCTCGTGCGTCGAACAGATAACCCTCACCGCGCACGGTTTTGATCAGCTGCGGGGCTTTGGGGTCATCGCCGAGTTTCTGGCGCAGGCGCGAGACAAGCAAGTCGATGCTGCGATCAAACGCTTCGATCGAGCGCCCGCGTGCAGCGTCCAGCAGTTGTTCGCGGCTGAGCACCCGACGCGGACGTTCGATGAACACCCAGAGCAGGCGGAATTCAGCGTTGGACAACGGCACCACGAGGCCATCCGCCGCGATCAACTGGCGCAGCACGCTGTTCAGGCGCCAGTTGTCGAAGCGGATATTCGCCCGCTGTTCGGTGCGATCATCGCGTACCCGACGCAGGATGGTCTGAATCCGCGCCACCAGTTCGCGCGGTTCGAACGGCTTGGCCATGTAATCGTCGGCGCCCAGCTCCAGGCCGATGATGCGGTCGGTGGGTTCGCAGCGCGCGGTGAGCATCAGGATCGGAATGTCCGATTCGGCGCGCAGCCAGCGGCACAGCGACAAACCGTCCTCCCCGGGGAGCATCAGGTCGAGTACCACCACGTCAAAATGTTCCGCTTGCAGCGCCAGGCGCATGGCGGCGCCATCGGTCACACCGCTGGCGTGAATGTTGAAACGGGCCAGGTAGTCGATCATCAATTCGCGGATCGGGACGTCATCGTCGACGATCAGCGCGCGAATGCTCCAGCGCTTGTCGTCGCCGGGCGCTTTTTGATCATCGTTCAAAGGTGCTGGAGTGCTGTGCATGCGTGCGTTCATCTGCCAGAGAGGCTGCCAACCACAAAGATAGGCCGCGAGGTTGTGGCTTCAGCATAGGCGTCCGGCCCGGAGGCGGGAAGTGCTGGAAGGACGTGGTGCGGCTGCCGAGGGTAGCGATGAAAAATGTTGGCGGCGTGTCGTGAGTGTATCGGCCTCGACACAATTGGCCAAAGGGCTAGTCTTGCTTGAGCTGCGACGACGAATTACCGATCATCGGGTCCCGCAGCGGCGCTGGTTCCGCTACAATGCGCGCCGATTTCGTCCTGCCTGAGAGCCCGCACATGTCCGTCTGCCAGACTCCTATCATCGTCGCCCTGGATTTCCCCACCCGTGACGCCGCACTGAAGCTGGCCGACCAGTTGGACCCTAAACTGTGCCGGGTCAAAGTCGGCAAGGAACTGTTCACCAGTTGCGCCGCAGAAATCGTCGGCACCCTGCGTGACAAGGGGTTCGAAGTGTTCCTGGACCTTAAATTCCACGACATCCCGAACACCACCGCCATGGCGGTCAAGGCCGCTGCGGAAATGGGCGTGTGGATGGTCAACGTGCACTGCTCGGGCGGTCTGCGCATGATGGCCGCGTGCCGCGAAGTGCTCGATCAGCGCACCGGGCCCAAGCCACTGTTGATCGGCGTGACGGTGCTGACCAGCATGGAACGTGAAGATCTGGCGGGGATCGGGCTGGACATCGAACCGCAGGAACAAGTACTGCGTCTGGCGGCATTGGCGGAAAAAGCCGGGATGGACGGCTTGGTGTGCTCGGCGCTGGAAGCCCAGGCCTTGAAGTCGGCTCACCCGTCGCTGCAATTGGTGACCCCGGGGATTCGCCCGGCGGGCAGCGCCCAGGACGATCAACGACGCATTCTGACCCCGCGTCAGGCGCTGGATGCAGGCTCCGACTATCTGGTGATTGGTCGCCCGATCAGCCAGGCGGCCGATCCGGCCAAGGCCTTGGCTGACGTAGTCGCCGAAATCGCCTGAGCACCGCTAAACCTGTGGGAGCGAGCTTGCTCGCGATGAGGGAGTGTCAGTCGACATATTAGTTGTCTGACACACCGCAATCGCGAGCAAGTCGAATCGTCGCACCGCCGCTCCCACATTGGTTTCGGGGTTACTGAAAGTTTTGGGTTAAACCTTCAACACCAACTTCCCGAAATTCTCGCCGCTGAACAATTTCATCAGCGTCTCCGGGAACGTCTCCAGCCCTTCAACGATGTCCTCTTTGCTCTTGAGCTGCCCCTTGGCCATCCACCCGGCCATTTCCTGCCCGGCCGCGGCAAACTTCGCGGCGTAGTCCATCACCACAAAGCCTTCCATGCGCGCGCGGTTGACCAGCAGCGACAGGTAGTTGGCCGGGCCTTTGACCGCTTCCTTGTTGTTGTACTGACTGATGGCGCCACAAATCACCACCCGCGCTTTAAGGGCCAGGCGACTCAACACCGCGTCGAGAATATCGCCGCCGACGTTATCGAAATACACGTCCACGCCTTTCGGGCACTCGCGCTTGAGGCCGGCGATCACGTCTTCGTTCTTGTAGTCGATGACGCCGTCAAAACCCAATTCGTCGATCAGGAATTTGCACTTGTCCGCGCCGCCCGCGATGCCGATCACGCGGCAACCTTTAATCTTGGCGATCTGCCCGGCAATGCTGCCCACCGCACCGGCGGCACCTGACAACACGACGGTGTCGCCTTCCTTCGGCGCGCCAACATCCAGCAGGGCGAAGTAAGCGGTCATGCCGGTCATGCCCAGTGCGGACAAGTAACGGGGCAGCGGCGCCAGTTTCGGATCGACCTTGTAGAAACCCCGTGGCTCGCCGAGGAAATAATCCTGCACGCCGAGCGCGCCGTTGACGTAGTCGCCGACCGCAAACCCCGGATTGTTCGATGCAATGACTTTGCCTACGCCCAGCGCGCGCATGACTTCGCCCAGCCCGACCGGTGGAATGTAGGATTTGCCCTCGTTCATCCAGCCGCGCATCGCCGGGTCCAGGGACAGGTATTCGTTTTTGACCAGAATCTGACCCGCCGCCGGCTCGCCGACTGGCACTTCCTGATAGGTAAAGGTCTCGCGCGTTGCCGCGCCCACCGGACGTTTGGCGAGCAGGAATTGGCGATTGGTCTGGGTAGTCATGACAGGCACTCAAGATGAATGAAGCCTTGTTGATAGTCCTTCAAGGGCAATGCCGCAAGTCTGGCTGATGCGGCGAATGCACCTCGATCCAGTGCGGTGATAGTTGGGGCACCCGTTTTATCACTGCAAATCATGGCCACCCAACCGGGGGTTTGATAGTGCTGCCTTACGCAAGGCCCCTGTGTCTAGACTGGTGCCACGCGATCCCCCGCATTCTTCTCGTAGAGGACATAACAAAATGAGCATGACGTTTTCCGGCCAGGTCGCCGTGGTGACTGGCGCCGCCAACGGCATAGGCCGTGCGACCGCCCAGGCGTTCGCCGCTGAAGGGTTGAAAGTGGTGGTGGCCGACATGGACACCGCTGGCGGCGAAGGCACTGTGGCGCTGATTCGTACGGCGGGCGGCGAAGCGACCTTCGTGCGTTGCAACGTGACCGAGGAAAGCGATGTAAAAAATCTGATGGACGAAGTGGTCAATACCTACGGACGTCTGGACTATGCCTTCAACAACGCCGGCATCGAGATCGAAAAAGGAAAACTGGCTGACGGCACGCTCGACGAGTTCGACGCGATCATGGGCGTCAACGTCAAAGGCGTCTGGCTGTGCATGAAGTACCAGCTGCCGTTGCTGCTGGCCCAGGGCGGTGGAGCGATCGTCAACACCGCGTCGGTGGCGGGCCTCGGGGCGGCGCCGAAGATGAGCATTTACGCGGCGTCGAAACATGCGGTGATCGGCCTGACCAAGTCAGCGGCCATCGAGTACGCCAAGAAGAAAATCCGGGTGAACGCCGTGTGCCCGGCGGTGATCGACACCGACATGTTCCGCCGCGCTTATGAAGCGGACCCGAAGAAGGGCGAGTTCGCCGGGGCGATGCACCCGGTAGGCCGGATCGGCAAGGTCGAAGAGATCGCCAGCGCGGTGCTGTACCTGTGCAGCGACGGTGCGGCATTCACCACGGGGCATTCGCTGGCGGTGGATGGCGGCGTCACGGCGATCTAATCGACCAGGCGGTGCCGTGTAGGAAAAAGCCCGCTCGCATGCGGGCTTTTTCATGGTTCCGTGAATGGGCCGGACAATGTGTTTCAAATGGTTAGAACCAAGGGTTTTGGCGGCGTTGTCGCACAGCCGATCCAGCCGACCTGTGATTAACTGCTTCCCGCAAATGGACAGGAGTTTGCTTGCTCATGGAATTGAGAATCGATCGACAGGCATTGGTGCCGGTCGTACAGCAAATCGTTGATGCGTTGGCGGTCTGGCTTCGCCAGGACGAGGTGCTGCCGGGGACGCGCTTACCTTCCGCACGGCATATCGCGCGGGTCAATCTGCTCAGTCAATCCAGCGTCGTTGAAGCCTGTGAGCGGTTGGTCGCCCAGGGCGTATTGGCGCCGCGCCATGGCGCCGGCTTTGTGGTGGCGGCAACGGCCGCGCAGGCGCCACCGGACCCTGCCGGCTTCGACGGTGCCCACGTCAGCCAGTGCGACCGGTTCGGTCAATTGAACCTGGGCTGCGGCGGGTTGCCCGAAAGCTGGCGCGAGACGGACGACCTGAGCTATGCGATCCGTCAGGTCAGCCGCACAGACATGGCGGGGTTGTTCAACTACAGCACGCCGCTGGGCTTGCCCGCCCTGCGGCAACAGATCCTCAAACGATTGGGGCTGCTCGGCATGGACGTCGACGAGAGCCGGATCATGACCACGTCCGGTGCCAGCCATGGGCTCGACCTGATCATTCGCACATTGCTCAAGCCGGGTGATTGCGTGGTGGTCGAAACCCCGGGGTATCCGTTGCTGTTCGATCTGCTCAGGTTGCACGGTGTGAACATGATCGAGGTGCCGCGTACGCCGCGCGGGCCAGATACCGAGGTGCTGGAGTCGCTGCTGGTGACGCATCGGCCACAAGCGCTATTCATCAACAGTTGCTATCACAACCCTACCGGCAGCAGCCTCACGCCGGGCGTGGCGCAACGGGTGTTGCAGTTGACCCAGGCCTACGGCGTGCGGGTGATCGAAGATGATGTCTACGCCGATTTGCACGCCAGCCGCGGTACGCGCCTGGCGGCGTCGGGCATCGATCGTAATGTCATTTACGTCGGCAGCTATTCCAAAACCCTCAGCAGCTCCCTACGGATCGGTTTTGTAGTCGGTGGCGCCGGGGAGATTTCGCAGATGGCCCACATCAAGATGATCAGCAGCATGGGGGCTTCGCGGTTTTGCGAAGCGGTGCTGACGTGCCTGTTGGCAAGCGGGGCCTATCGCAAACTGGTGCAGCGCCAGCGCCAGCGCTTGAGCGTTGACAGGGAAGCCGCCTTGCAATTGCTTGAAGACGCGGACTGGGAAGTTTTCGGCCAGCCTTCCGGTGGTTTGTTCATCTGGGCGCGATCGCGGATATCCGACTACGCTCAGGTTCGCAGGCAGGCCGGACGCCTCGGGGTGTTGCTGTCTTCGTCAACGGCGTTCAGTCCTGTTGGAGAAGCCAGCGGATGGCATCGCATAAACGTTGCCTATGCCTGTGATCCCCGCGCTCGGGCATTTTTTCAGGCCACTGCTGTGAATCGACCTCAAGCGTTCTGAAAACGACGTGGGCGTAGCTTTTTGCCATTATTCCGACGCCAGAGACTTGTGCTGGAACATGCCCGTTGCGAATCTTCACCCACTCACAATGGCAGGGGACTAAGCGCAATGATTTCGGCCGTGCAAGGACGTTTTGCCAACCTCGGTATGGCAAAAAAAATGGGTGTCGGGTTTGTGCTGGTGCTGCTGCTGACGGCACTGGTAGCCGCCATTGGCGTATGGTCCCTGCAAACCATCAGCCATCGCTTCGACGGGCTCAAACAAATGTCGTCGCTCAACAGCAGCCTGCTCAAGGTGCGCCTGCTTGAGCAGGAGTACGCCTTGCACGGTAACCCGAAAACCGTCGACGCCCTTCACGAAGGCGTGGATGGCTTGATCGCATTGGCCACTCAACTCAAGACCGGGTCAGCGGCAAACGTGCCGGTGATGAACGATGTGGAGCAATCGCTGGGCGCCTATCGCAAGGCATTCGATGAGTTTGTTTCACTGAGTCAGGCCAAGGACCTGGCCCTGGAAATGGCCAGTTGGTCGGTGTCCAGCGTTGCCAATAACCTGGATGTGTTGCAGGCCGGGCTGGCCGATGATGGCGCTTACGCCTTGAAGGAGTCCGAGGGCAAGGACGGCGGGCAGTTTATCGAACAGGCCAATCAGGTCAGCCAAGTGTCACGGTTGATGTTGCAAGCCATGAACGAAGCGCGGGTGCGCCTGGACCAAAGCCGCAAGGGCGATGACAGCGGTGGCCAGGGCAAGATCGAGCAAGCCGATCAGGCACTCACGCAAGCCGAACAGCTGAAAACCACGGTCAAGGATGAGGGGTATCAGACTGTCCTGAATGAAGTGTCGGGTCACATTGCCAGCTTCAGCGAAAAACTCGCGGAATACACCGGCCTGCTGGCTCAGGAAAAAACCGTGTATGAGCAACTGCACCAGCGCGCCGCACAGGTGGTTGAGCGGGTGGATCAGGCGTATGTCGCCGAAGACAAGTCAATGCAGGCCGAGTTGAAAAAGAACTCGTTGCTGATCATTGGCTCCTCGGCGCTGGCTTTGCTGGTCGGGTTGATCGCGGCATGGGTGATTACCCGGTTGATCGTGGCTCCGCTACGCAGTGTGATTCGTGTTGCGCAGCAGATTGCCGCGGGAGATTTGAGTGCAACGGTTGAAGTAACGCGCCGTGACGAAATCGGCCAGTTGATGCAAGCCATGCAGCAAATGGGCGCGGGGCTCAGCCATATCGTCAGCGGTTTACAGGCCGGTATCGAGCAACTGGCGAGTTCGGCGCATTCGCTGTCGGCGGTAACCGAGCAGACCAACCTCGAAGTCAGCAGCCAGAAGGAAGAAACCGAGCAGGTCGCCACAGCGATGAATCAGATGACGGCGACAGTGCACGATGTGGCGCGCAACGCCGAGGAGGCCGCGCACGCGGCGCAGACCGCCGACGATAAGGTTGAAAGCGGTCAGCAGGTGGTGCGTCAGAGCATGGCGCGGATCGAACAGCTGGCGGACTCGGCGTCGTCGGCCAGTTCGAGCATTGAAAGTCTGAGTGCGGAAATCCAGAACATAGGCACGGTGCTCGGCGTGATCAAAAGCGTTGCCGAGCAGACGAACCTGTTGGCGTTGAATGCGGCGATCGAGGCGGCGCGGGCAGGTGAGCAGGGCAGGGGCTTTGCGGTGGTGGCGGATGAGGTGCGGGCGCTGGCCAAGCGCACGCAGCAGTCGACCGAGGAGATCGAGCGGCTGGTGAGTGCGTTGCGCTCGGCGGCGCAGTCATCGGTGCAGCAGATTCAGAGCAGCGGTGAGCTGGTGAAACTGGCGGTGAGTGATGCGTTGCAAACCGAGAGTGCGCTGGGGAGTATTGCGGCGGCGGTGTCGTTGATTCAGCAGATGAATCAGCAGATTGCGGCGGCGGCCGAAGAGCAGAGTTCGGTGGCGGAGGAGATTAATCGCAGCGTGACGAGTATTCGTGCGAGTGCGGATCAGTCTTCGTTGGCGATGCAGGGGAATGCGGCTTCCAGTATTGAACTGGCGCAACTGGGGAGTGAGTTGAAGGGAATGGTTGGGCACTTTCGGCTTTGATTTTTTTGGTCGGTGTTTTTGTGGGTGGGTATGGATCCGTTGCTGCGGTAACGGCGGCTGGCGGTTTCGCCCTTACGGCGAGTCCCTTTTGGCAAACGCCCCAAAAGGAACCAAAAGGTCTCGCCCCGGCGTCCGGCCCCTCGCTTAGGCTCGGCGTTCCTTCGCTCCGGTGTCCATCTGGGGACATCGCCTACGGTTTGCTTCGCTGCACCTCCTCTCGATGTGTGCGGCTTCGCCGCACGGCGCTACGCGCCTGATCCCCAGATGAACACCTCCACTCAGCCTCCCGAAGGGGCGGGTAGATCAAAAGCTGAAGGCGAGCTAACGCTCGGCCTGATGAGTGGTGAAGGTCAACAGCGGGTGGGCGGCGTTTGATTTTTGTGGGAGCGGGCTTGCTCGCGAAGGCGGCCTGACAGCCGACCAGTCACTCCCAGATACACCCCATTCCCCTGTGGGAGCTGGCTTGCCAGCGAAGACGGCCTAGCAGCCAACCAATCACTCCCAGCCGCACCCTATCCCACTGTGGGAGCTGGCTTGCCTGCGAAGGCGGCCTGGCAGCCGACCAATCACTCCCAGATACACCCCATTCCCATGTGGGAGCTGGCTTGCCAGCGAAGACTACCCAACAGCCAACCAATCACTCCCAGATACACCCCATTCCCCTGTGGGAGCGGGCTTGCTCGCGAAGACGTCCTGCCAACCAACCAATGTCTTGTAGCTGTATCCCACATCAAATCCAAGGCAAAAAAAAGCCACCGGTGTCGGTGGCTTTCCGGTTTTTGCGGATTAGTCGTAGATCACTCTTTTTTTCCAGTCTGCATCCGCCTCGACGTCTTTGAGGCCGACGTTCAACTGGTTGGCTTCGTCTTCCACCTTGGCGATGTTGTCCATGACTTGGGCATTGGCGCGGGCCAGGAGTTTTTCCAGGTATTCGAGTTGTTCGGCGTAGGTTTGCGGGTCCTGTTGTTTTCGCAGGTACTGCACGCCGCGCTCGAACGCCAGGCGGGCTTGCCCTGGCTGGTTCTGTTGCAGGCATTGCTGTCCGAGATTGTTGAAGAACTCGATGTGCAGCAGGACCAGGATGTGGCGGACTTCGCGGATCCAGCGTTTGGCTTCGTTGGTCGGCAGGAAGCCGTCTTGCGCGGCGCGGGTGATTTGCCCGTGCAGGGCTTCGAGCAGGAAGCGCACGTCCTTGGCTTTGGCTTCGGTCTTGATGGGTGCCGGCGGGTTGTTGACCGGGATCGATTGGCCTTGAGCGGCCAGCGCTTCCAGCTCGACGATTCGTGCCCTGAGGTTGGCGCTGGTCTTTTCCAGGTTGAGCAGGCGCTGGCAGACGTTGAGTTCCAGGCGCGTTATCAGCAGCTTGAGCGCCGGCGTCATCAACTGGCCAGGGAAGGTCTCGGTGATTTCACCGCAGCGACGCAGGCGGTCATTGAGTTCAACCTTGGTGCGGGCCTTTTCCAGCTTGTTGTTTTCCACCACATGGTTCATGTAGCCAATGGCGATCAATAGTGCGATCCCGGCTACGACTAGCAGGGTGATCATGAGTGGCGTCACCGGTAAGACCTCTTTATGGGGGTTGCGATCGAGTGTAGTGGCTTGCCTTTTGGGCGCATAGGGCCGCTCGACGAGTTGAATCGTTGTGCCTCTGTTTGTATCGGCCGCAATTCTACTTATATAAGTGGTGGCGAATGTGTTTCAAATTGCCATCACTTTGCGGCGGTGGACTATAACCGCTTGCCGGGTAGCGGAATATAGGCGGCAGAGCCAAGCAGGCGCAAAAGCCCGAATCGAGTCTGAAAGCAGGGCGAAGTCATTGATTTAAATAAATTTATATCAAGGGGTTGACGACCCCTCAATCCATCCATAGAATGCGCGCCACTTACAGCGTAAAGCGCACAGCGAAACGCGGTAAGGAGTGAATGTTGTACGTGTGTCCCCTTCGTCTAGTGGCCTAGGACACCGCCCTTTCACGGCGGTAACACGGGATCGA
>NZ_JBNNWE010000035.1:0-54965 GCF_050280905.1 Pseudomonas sp. NPDC086278 | reverse complement strand
GGATCGCGCAAGCAGGGAGCGCGCCCTCGCGTGATCGTCTCAAGGGCTCGCAAAAAGCCGATTGGCTGGTGATCGGTGCCGGCATCACCGGCCTGTATTCCGGCTGGGCGGCGGCGGGGATCGGCTTCTCGCTGAACAACTCGATGCTGATCATTGCCGGTTCGCTGGTGGGCTCAAGCGGTGCGATCCTCTCGTACATCATGTGCAAGGCGATGAACCGTTCCTTCTTTAATGTGCTGCTCGGTGGTTTCGGCAACACCGCCGATGCCGGTCCAGCCGGCGCCAAGGAAGCCCGCCCGGTGAAATCCGGTTCGGCTGACGACGCAACCTTCCTGCTGACCAACGCCGATACCGTGATCATCGTTCCGGGCTACGGCCTGGCAGTGGCACGAGCGCAGCACGCATTGAAAGAGCTGACCGAGAAGCTGACCCATCGCGGCGTGACCGTGAAGTACGCGATCCACCCGGTTGCCGGTCGGATGCCTGGCCACATGAACGTTCTGCTGGCCGAGGCCGAAGTGCCTTACGACCAGGTGTTCGAGATGGAGGACATCAACTCCGAGTTCGGTCAGGCCGACGTGGTACTGGTGCTGGGCGCCAACGACGTGGTCAACCCGGCCGCGAAGAACGACCCGAAATCGCCGATTGCCGGCATGCCGATTCTCGAAGCGTTCAAGGCCAAGACGATCATCGTCAACAAGCGTTCGATGGCCAGCGGCTATGCCGGTCTGGACAACGAACTGTTTTATCTGGACAAGACCATGATGGTGTTCGGCGACGCGAAGAAAGTCATCGAAGACATGGTTAAAGCCGTCGAGTAATCCCCTGCTGCAACCTGAACGCCCCGCTTCGTCGGGGCGTTTTTGTTTGCGTCTGTTACCGATCGCGTAACGGTGTTTTGTCTGAAAACCCCTGAATAGACGCGTCGAATGCGACCTTGGTAGCGGGACGGGCAGCCGGCAAATTCACTAGACTGCGTGCCTTGCTTCCGTTACCCGAGATAACAATCCATGTACCGTGACCGTATTCGCTTGCCTTCGTTGTTGGACAAGGTGATGAGCGCCGCCGACGCTGCCGCGCTGATTGAGGACGGCATGACCGTCGGCATGAGCGGCTTCACCCGCGCCGGCGAAGCTAAAGCCGTCCCGCACGCATTGGCCGAACGCGCCAGAGTCAGCCCGCTGAAAATCACCTTGATGACCGGTGCCAGCCTGGGCAACGACCTCGACAAACAGCTCACCGAAGCCGGCGTATTGTCACGACGCATGCCGTTTCAGGTCGATAGCACATTGCGCAAGGCCATCAACGCTGGCGAAGTCATGTTCATCGACCAGCATCTTTCGGAAACCGTTGAGCAACTGCGCAACCAGCAACTCAAACTGCCGGACATCGCGGTGATCGAGGCAGTGGCAATCACCGAACAGGGCCACATCGTGCCGACCACGTCAGTCGGCAACTCGGCCAGCTTCGCGATTTTCGCCAAACATGTAATCGTCGAGATCAACATGGCGCACAACCCGAATCTGGAAGGCCTGCACGACATCTATATTCCGACTTACCGCCCGACCCGCACGCCGATTCCGCTGGTAAAGGTCGACGATCGTATCGGCAGCACTGCCATCCCGATCCCGCCGGAAAAAATCGTCGCCATTGTGATCACCCATCAGTCCGACTCGCCGTCGACGGTTTTGCCGCCAGACGTCGACACTCAAGCGATTGCCGATCACCTGATCGATTTCTTCAAGCAAGAAGTGGCGGCCGGGCGCATGACCAACAAGCTCGGTCCCTTGCAGGCCGGGATTGGCACCATCGCCAACTCGGTGATGTGTGGCCTGATCGATTCACCGTTCGACGACCTGACCATGTATTCCGAAGTGTTGCAGGATTCGACCTTCGACCTGATCGACGCCGGCAAGCTGAGCTTTGCCTCGGGCAGTTCGATCACCTTGTCGGCCCGGCGCAACGCCGAAGTGTTCGGCAACCTTGAACACTACAAGGACAAACTGGTGCTGCGCCCACAGGAGATCTCCAACCACCCGGAAGTGGTGCGTCGCCTGGGTATCATCGGCATCAACACCGCGCTGGAATTCGACCTGTACGGCAACGTCAACTCCACCCACGTTTGCGGCACTCGCATGATGAATGGCATCGGCGGCTCCGGTGACTTTGCACGCAATGCGCACCTGGCAATCTTCGTCACCAAATCGATCGCCAAGAACGGCGCAATCTCCAGTGTGGTGCCGATGGTCAGCCACGTTGATCACACCGAACATGACGTCGACATCCTGGTGACCGAAATGGGTCTGGCGGACCTGCGGGGACTCGCACCGCGTGAACGTGCCCGGGTGATCATCGACAACTGTGTACACCCCGACTATCGCCAGGCACTGGATGATTACTTCACGGCGGCCTGTGCACTGGGTGGGCACACCCCGCATATCCTGCGCGACGCCCTGCGCTGGCACATAAACCTGGAAGAAACCGGGCGGATGTTGACCAGCTGATCGCAGGAAAAAACAGCTGGCGCACACACAGTTGTGTCAGCCGTTCTTGATGACGGCCTCGACCGTCAAAAACTGTACTGCTGTACCGGTCTTTTCCTACAGTGATCGGCTACACATTTGAGTCAAATTGGCAAAATTGCACTTATTTAGTGCGCATAGGTACAGTTGCCTCAATTTCGACCAGTACACCCGCTATTAACAGTTAACTGGTCCCTCACAATACAGGTGAACTGTATCTAGAGAGACTGGCCAAACGAGAGGATCATGGGCACCAGTCAAACCACTACCTAATCCCGCCATAAGCGGAAGGATGTCAACCATGGAACGTACACTCAGTTCCGAGCTGTTCTTCGAAGATACTGCTGCAAAATCCCAAGGCTCCATGCCTCTTCGCGCTATCGCCAACCTGATGCTGTGGCAGCGCCGCATCTCCAGCCGCCATCAACTGGCTCGTCTGGATTCGCGTCTGCTGGCTGACGCAGGGATTAGCGAAGCACAACGCTACGAAGAGCTGAGCAAGCCGTTCTGGCGCTAAGTTAGCGTCGCTGGCCCTGACCCACCGGGTCCACCGCCAGCACTCCAAATTGAAAAAACAAAGCCCGCCGTGGGAAACCACGGCGGGCTTTGTCGTTTGGGCGTTCCGTGACGGCAAAACAATAGGCACTTGATACAACAGGTACAGTTTTCAAATTTAACTAATTGAACCAGTACAATTTCTTCACGGTGTGTCTGTTTAGGTGGCGAGGACCGGCTCAACATAAAGCCTTCCTTCATCAGCACAAGGACAGCGCCATGAATAACTTACTGGATGTTTCTGCCTCAACGCCCCGATCAACGCCTCGCTTCCAATGGCTTCGCTCATTGCCTCGCGCCATCGCCAACAGCCTGGAACGAGCCAGAACCCGGCGATTGCTGAGTCAACTCGATGGCCGCCAGCTTTCTGACCTGGGCATCAGCGACGCGGATCGTGCAAGTGAATTGGATAAACCGTTCTGGCGCTGACGGTTCTGCCTGGCCAAGCGGGACTGTTCTAACCGAGACGTGCAGCCTAATATCAGGCCAGAACGTGGCGAAGGCTGCGCAACAGGCGTCTGATCCATCAGACACTGCGCCACCTCTCAATCGGTTTTATTCAAAGGAGTTACACCATGTCCCGTCTTCGTCTGCTCAGCGCCGCAGCTCTGCTCGTCCTGGCAGCCAATGCCCAGGCCTCCAGTTTTATCGTGACCACCGACGCCGTCGTTGGCGCACTGAAATCCAGTTCCGACGCAACCTCCGACGTCACCTCCTCTTTCCGTGATGACAAGATCGTGCGCGCAGCCCGCGACGACGCAGCCAGCTTCGTAGCCAGTGAAGGCGCTATTCGTGGTGTGAAACTGGAAAGCGCTCTCGACCACATCCGCCACCAGGCACCGCAATTGAACGCGACGGATGCTCAGTTGGCTCAAGCCATCCTGACCATCTGAGCCATACGCGCGACAAGGGGCACCTCCGCGTGTCCCGATGTTTCGGCGCTGGCTCTAGACCGGGCGTTGCGCTAGCCTTGGGCCTCGCTGTCAACTATCGAGTCTCATGCGTTTTTATTCGAAGCTGTTGCTCACCCCGATACTTCTGACGGCCGGCTGGTCGGGTTCGGCTCATGCCTACGACGCCTTCAACCTTTCGACACAAGGCATTGTGGCCACGGGGTATGCCACCAGTGTGGTGACCTCCGCGCCCTTCGACCGTCGGCTACTGTTGGCGGCACACGATGATGCCGCAGCCTTCGTCGCCAGTGACGGCCAATGGCGGGGAGCACGACTGGAATCCGCTCTGGCTCACCTGCGCCGAACCCAGCCAAAACTTCATGCAAGCGACCTTGAACTGGCACAGGCAATTCTCGTCCAATAGTTATCCCTTGTTCCTCCGGAGTCGTTCCATGCGTAGCCCGCTGATTGCCGCCACCCTTGGCTTGCTGTTACTGGCTGACGTGGCCCAGGCGCACACCCTGGTTGCCACCAGTAACATCCTCATCAACGCCACACGGCGTACCCTGGATTTCACTTCCGATACCACGACGTCCATCCGCGACTCGAAGATCATTCGCGAAGCCCATGACGATGCCGCCAGTTTCGTCGCCAGCGATGGCGATATTCGTGGCGCCCATCTGGAAGCGGCATTCAACACATTGCGCATCCGGGTGCCGGAAGCACGCGACGCCAGTGATCAGGTACTCGCCGAAGCCATCCTCGCACTGTGAGGTTGCTGAATGCCTGGCTTCTGGCCGGGGTCGTGTTGCTGTTCGGCAACACGGCCCACGCCGGTCTGCAACTACAGCTCAAGACTGAAGGCCTGACGCCAGCGCAACAGCAGGCCAGCCAGGCACTGCTCGATGAAGCCATGCAGGCGCTGCCGCCGCGTTTCATTGAGCAACTGGACCGGCGCATCGACGTCGGCTGGACAGACGACATGCCGAGCAATGCCTACGGCCAGGCGTCGCTGGTGTCCGAACTCGACCTGAACCGCAACCTGCTCGCCAGCCTGACCGATGGCAGCGCCGCAACCGAGAAAACCTATCGCCCCCACGGCACCGTTCGCCGCGAGATGCTCGCCACGGTGTTGCACGAACTCACCCACATTTACGACCGCTCACGCTTGTGGCCAGACGCCGAGCGCACGTTGATCCAACGCTGTACCCGGCGCAGCAACAGCGCCGGACTGGTTGGCATCCCGGACGAGTGCCGCGGCCAGGCCGATCGGCGCTTTACTCTCAGCGATGATCCGCGCCTGCTGGATCTCGCCGGTTGGCAGCAATACGTCGGGCGTCGTGGCGAGCGCGAACAGCACAATCGGCAGATCGCCCGCAGCCCGGACATTTACGAGATCAGCAGCCCCAAGGAATTTGTGGCGGTCAACATGGAGTATTTCCTCCTCGACCCAAGCTACGCCTGCCGTCGGCCGGCGCTGTATCGCTATTACCAGGAACACTTCGGTTGGGCACCGGCCGCCAAGGATTCCTGTGCCAAATCCTTCGCCTTCCTGAATGCTGGCAATGACTTCGTCAAACAACCCCTCGGGCAAGTCGATCCCGAACGGGTTTACGCCGTTGACTATTTATTGGCCGAAGCCAATCAGAACTGGGTCAGCCGCTGGGGCCACAGCATGTTGCGGCTGGTGATCTGCGCGCCGGGGCGGCCACGCGGGCCGGACTGCCGTCTCGATCTCGATCAGCACCTGGTCTTGTCCTACCGCGCCTTCGTCGGTGATGTGCAGCTCTCAAGCTGGGACGGATTGGTCGGCAAATATCCCTCGCGGCTGTTTGTGCTGCCCCTGGCGCAGGTGATCGACGAGTACACCAAAACCGAACTGCGCAGCCTCGCCTCGGTACCGCTTAACCTGTCGCGCAGCGAAATCGAAGACGTGGTGGAACACGCCGCCGAGATGCACTGGAGCTACGACGGCAACTATTTCTTCCTGTCCAACAACTGCGCGGTAGAAGGCCTGAAATTGCTCCGCAGCGGCACCAACAACGCGCAACTGGTCGGGCTCGACAGCATCATGCCCAATGGCTTGCTCGAAGTGCTCAAGGGACGCGGACTGGCCGACACCAGCGTGCTGGACGATCCTCGCGAGGCGCTGCGCCTGGGCTATCGCTTCGACTCTTTCCGCGATCGTTACCAAGCGATGTTCGACGTGCTGAAGAAGCACTTGCCGATCA
This sequence comes from Pseudomonas sp. NPDC086278, assembly GCF_050280905.1. Classification (NCBI taxonomy): domain Bacteria; kingdom Pseudomonadati; phylum Pseudomonadota; class Gammaproteobacteria; order Pseudomonadales; family Pseudomonadaceae; genus Pseudomonas; species Pseudomonas sp. NPDC086278. Next base: position 48,764 of record NZ_JBNNWE010000035.1, on the reverse strand, counting down.
AACAGGAAAAAGTCGAAGACTGGCTGGCATTAAAAGCCGTAGAACGTCGGCAATGGTTCGAACAAGCTGATTTGCGCACCAGCGCGGCATTGCTGCTGCTGGAACAAGCGGCGTTCCGCCAGCAATTGGTGTTGGCTCAGGACGAAGTGAAGCAACGGTATCTAGGCGCCCGTGAATTGAAGAACGGCGGCATGGACAAGGCCAACAAGACCTTGCAGCAGATTCTGGAGAACAGCGGCTTCCTCAGCCGTCCGGCGGAACTGCTCGGCACTGGAGGCTACGGTTTGCCCCAGCCAGGCGAATGGCAACGCCTGGAATCGGAAAGCAACCTGCGCCAGAAGCAACTGCAAGTGCTGACCGGGGATCTGGACAAGGAAGTGAGAGCGTTGCTCGAACCCAGTCGTGCAGCCGAGATGGAAGCCAACGAAGCCAACCTGAAGCAGGTGGGTGAGCATCTGAGGAAGCTGCACAAAGCAGCGGGCGGATTGGAGCTGCCATGAAAAAGGGCTTCGGGACATAGCCCCGAAGCCCTCAGTCTTGCTGTTTACACTGTGCCGCGAGGCGCTGATTCCTCTGAATCAGGCCCTTTACCTTCAGCTGACGCGTGCCTTGCGCACGCCTTCGGCCAGCGCCGAGCAAAGGCCCAGCACGCCGTCGATTGCCTGGTCCGGCGTCGTCGCATTGGCGATGTGATCGATCAGCGCCGACCCCACCACCACACCGTCGGCCAGACGGGCGATGGACGCCGCCTGCTCTGGCGTGCGAATGCCAAAACCGATGCTGATCGGCAGGTCGGTATGACGACGCAGCCGCGCCACGGCTTCTTCAACGTGTTCCAGCGTCGCTGCACCCGCGCCGGTTACCCCGGCCACCGAGACGTAATAGACAAAACCGGAGCTGCCGTTCAAAACGGTCGGCAGCCGCACATCGTCGGTAGTCGGCGTGGTCAGGCGGATGAAGTCGATGCCCGCCGCCTGCGCTGGGTCGCACAGTTCGCCGTTATGCTCGGGCGGCATGTCGACCACGATCAGACCGTCAACCCCAGCCTCTTTCGCATCGGCAATAAACCGTGGCACGCCGTACATGTGGATCGGGTTGAAATAGCCCATCAACACCAGCGGCGTATCGCTGTTGCCTTCACGAAATTCGCGAACCATTTGCAGGGTTTTCGCCAGATTCTGCTTGGCACCCAGGGCACGGATGTTGGCGAGCTGGATCGCCGGGCCGTCGGCCATCGGGTCGGTGAAGGGCATGCCCAGCTCGATCACATCGGCACCGGCCGCCGGCAAACCTTTGAGGATCGCCAGCGACGTGTCATAGCTCGGGTCGCCAGCGGTGACGAAGGTCACGAGGGCGGCGCGATTCTGTTCCTTGAGTTCGGCAAAACGCGTTTGCAGGCGGCTCATTAGTGTTTCTCCTGCTTGGATTGCTCTTGTTGAGAATGCTCCATGTGGTGCATCACGGTTTGCATGTCTTTGTCGCCACGGCCGGACAGGTTGACCACCATCAGGTGCTCCTTCGGCAGGTTCGGTGCGCGTTTGAACACTTCGGCCAAGGCGTGAGCACTTTCCAGTGCCGGGATAATTCCTTCCAGGCGGCAGCATTTGTGGAACGCGTCGAGGGCTTCGTCGTCGGTCACAGAGGTGTATTGGACCCGGCCGATGTCATGCAACCAGGCGTGTTCAGGGCCGATGCCCGGGTAGTCGAGGCCGGCGGAAATCGAGTGCGCGTCGATGATCTGGCCGTCATCGTCCTGCAGCAGGAAGGTACGGTTGCCGTGCAACACACCCGGTACGCCGCCGTTCAGGCTGGCCGCGTGCTTACCGGTTTCAATGCCGTAGCCGGCCGCTTCGACGCCGATGATTTCGACGCTTTTGTCGTCGAGGAATGGGTGGAACAGGCCCATGGCGTTGGAGCCACCGCCGATGCACGCCACCAGGCTGTCCGGCAGACGGCCTTCCTGGTCTTGCAGTTGAGTGCGGGTTTCCTTGCCGATGACCGCCTGAAAGTCGCGAACCATAGCGGGATAAGGGTGCGGACCGGCGACAGTGCCGATCAGGTAGAAGGTGCTGTCGACGTTGGTCACCCAGTCACGCAGCGCTTCGTTCATTGCATCTTTCAGGGTGCCGGTGCCGGCCACGACCGGGATCACTTCGGCGCCCAACAGCTTCATGCGGAACACGTTGGCCTGCTGCCGTTCGATGTCGGTCGTGCCCATGTAGATCACGCAATCGAGGCCAAAACGCGCCGCCACGGTGGCGGTCGCCACGCCGTGCATGCCAGCACCCGTCTCGGCGATGATGCGTTTTTTACCCATGCGCCGCGCCAGCAGGATCTGGCCGATGCAGTTGTTGATCTTGTGCGCGCCGGTGTGGTTCAGCTCTTCACGCTTGAGGTAGATCTTCGCGCCGCCGCAGAACTCGGTCAGGCGTTCAGCGTAATACAGTGGGCTAGGACGTCCGACGTAGTCACGCTGGAAGTAGGCCAATTCCTCTTTGAACGCAGGATCTTCCTTGGCCAATTCGTATTCACGGGCCAGGTCGAGCACCAGCGGCATCAGGGTTTCGGCAACGTAGCGGCCACCAAACGAACCGAACATGCCGTTGGTGTCGGGGCCGGTGCGCAAATTTGTCTGGGTCATGGGTCGCTCCAGTTGAGTGCGTGAGATGACAATGGCGCCCACTCTACCCCTGACGCCTTGAGCTGAAAACCGATAAGATCGCCGCAACCTGTCAGGAAAACTCACAAATACCATGAGCCACGACCTTCCACCGCTGAACGCCCTTCGCGCCTTCGAAGCGACCGCCCGCCTGAACAGCGTCAGTCAGGCGGCCGAACAGCTGCATGTCACTCATGGTGCGGTCAGCCGTCAGCTCAAGCTGCTCGAAGAACACCTCGGCGTCAGCCTTTTCATCAAGGAGGGGCGCGGCCTTAAACTCACAGATGCCGGCATCCGGTTGCGCGATGCCAGCGGCGAAGCGTTCGAACGGCTACGCACGGTGTGCGCGGAGTTGACCCAAAGCACTGCCGATGCGCCGTTCGTCCTCGGGTGCTCGGGCAGTTTGCTGGCGCGCTGGTTTATCCCGCGCCTGGGACGGCTCAACGCGGACCTGCCCGACCTGCGCCTGCACCTGTCCGCCGGAGAAGGTGATCTCGATCCGCGCCGGCCGGGTCTCGACGCATTGCTGGTGTTCGCGGAGCCGCCATGGCCCGCGGACATGCAAGTCTATGAATTGACCAGCGAGCGGATCGGCCCGGTCATGAGCCCGAGATTCGCCGGCTTCGACAGGCTGCAACATGCGCCAGCCACCGCGCTGCTCGACGAACCCTTGCTGCACACCACCTCGCGCCCGCAAGCCTGGCCGAGCTGGGCGCGGCAAAGCGGCCTCGACTCCAAGGCGTTGAAGGTCGGGCAAGGTTTCGAGCATTTGTATTATTTGCTGGAAGCGGCCGTCGCCGGGCTGGGCGTGGCGATTGCGCCGCAACCGCTGGTGGCCGAGGACTTGAAGGCCGGCCGCCTGGTTGCGCCATGGGGTTTCAGGGAAACCCCGGCGCAACTGGCGTTGTGGCTACCCAAGCGCGCCGCGGACGGGCGCGCTCGGCAATTGGCGCAGTGGCTGAAAAACGAGCTGCGCCAAGCGGATTAATCGCCGCGTTTGCACAGCAGATACGCCGCGAGCAGACCCAGCGCGCCGACAGCGACACCCGCGGTGGTCCAAGGGTGTTCCTGAGCGTAGTCACGGGTGGCGATCCCGGTTTCGCGGGTTTTGACTTTGACTTCTTCGTACGCATCGCTGAGCAGGTGACGCGAATGCTTCAGCGCGTTCTCGGCGTTGCTTTTCAAGGCTTTCAAAGTTTTGCGCGACTCGTCGGAGGCGTCGTCTTTCAGGCTTTCCAAAGATTTCAGCAGACTCTCGATCTCGGCTTCCATGCTTTGCAATGAGGCTTTACGTAAAGAAGTGTTGGCCATGGTGGCTCTCCTGCATTGGTTGAGTAGCGTGTGTTGGTTGGGACTTCACGGGTTCGAGAAAGTGCAGTAAATCTGAACTTCTGCCTTGTATTGGCCGACAGAAGTAATACGAAAAATCACTGCTAGGCTGTATTTCACACCCCAAGGAGAACGCCATGTCTGACCATCACACCTACAAGAAAATCGAGCTGGTTGGCTCATCCGCGACCAGCATTGAAGACGCCATCAACAATGCGCTGGCTGAAGCCAGCAAAAGCATCAAGCACCTGGAATGGTTTGAAGTGACGGAAACCCGCGGCCACATCAAGGACGGCAAGGCGGCGCACTTTCAGGTGACGCTCAAAGTCGGGTTCCGGATTGCCAGCAGCTGAGTTTGAGCTAGTCTTCTGAACTTGCGCGCTGGCCGAGTGCCATAGGGAATGGCAAAGCGCTACATGTGTGCATCCGGCCGATGGCTGGATACCCTTTTGATCCGACCAGGGAATGCGACCGATGAAGAAGTTTATTTTGGCGGTAGGTTTGTTGAGCCTTGCAGGCACAGTGTTTGCTGCCGGCAAGCCATGCGAAGAGCTGAAAGCCGAAATCGCCGCGAAGCTGGATGCCAAGGGCGTTTCTGGCTACTCACTGGAAATAGTCGATAAAGGCGCGGCCGCAGGCGGCAACGTTGTCGGCAAATGCGAAGGCGGTGCCAAGGAGATCGTCTACAAGAAGTAGGCCGATCGCGCTTTAAATGAAAAAGCCGACGCAATGCGTCGGCTTTTTTGTAAGCGCCGCTCGGGCCTCAGCCTTTCATGGCTTGCGCCAGCAACTCGTAGGAACGCACGCGATCGGCGTGTTCGTAGAGGTCGCTGGTGAAAATCAGCTCGTCGGCCTGGGTCTGTTCGATCAGGACTTCGAGCTTGGCGCGGATTTTCTGCGGGCTGCCGACCATGGCCAGACCGAGGAAATCGCCAACCGCTTCTTTCTCGTGCGGCAGCCACAACCCGTCCATGGTTTTCACCGGCGGACGCTGCACCAGGCTTTGGCCACGCATCAACGCGAGAATGCGCTGGTAGACCGACGTCGCCAGGTAGTCGGCCTGCTCGTCGGTGTCGGCGGCCACCAGCGGCACACCGAGCATCACGTAAGGCTTGTCCAGGGTCGCTGAAGGCTTGAAGTGATTGCGGTAGACGCGAATCGCTTCATGCATGAAGCGCGGTGCGAAATGGGAGGCGAACGCGTAGGGCAAACCGCGTTCACCGGCCAGCTGTGCGCTGAACAGGCTCGAACCGAGCAGCCACACCGGGACGTTGGTGCCGGTGCCGGGCATCGCGATGATCCGCTGGTCCGGGGTGCGCGGGCCGAGGTAGCGCATCAGTTCGGAGACGTCCTCGGGGAAGTCGTCGGCGCTGCCGGAGCGCTCGCGACGAAGCGCGCGAGCGGTCATTTGATCGGAGCCAGGCGCGCGTCCCAAACCGAGGTCAATCCGGCCCGGGTAAAGGCTTTCGAGGGTGCCGAACTGCTCGGCAATCACCAGCGGCGCGTGGTTGGGCAACATCACGCCGCCTGAACCGACGCGAATGGTCGAAGTGCCGCCAGCCAGATAGCCCAGCAGCACCGACGTTGCCGAACTGGCGATGCCGTCCATGTTGTGGTGCTCGGCCACCCAGAAGCGGGTGTAGCCGAATTTTTCGACGTGCTGCGCCAGGTCCAGCGAGTTGCGCAGCGACTGGGCCGGGCTGCCGTTTTCGCGCACGGGCACCAGATCGAGGGTCGAGAATTTGATATCGGACAGATGTTTCATAAACCTGCTTCTCCAATTGAGGGCCGCAGGTTTTTTCTTGTAAACGAAAACCTGCCGGATCCATAAGCGTGTTTCATGCAATGAGGGCATATACCCGAGTTTCAATAGCCAAGGCAAAAAAACCTACGAAATTAGTAGGACTAATCAGATCGGGTGAACTTTGCACCACCGTCTATCCTCAGAACCCTAGCAACCGATAACCACGAAGGCGCGACACTTCGCGCCGGACTTTGAGGAGGCAGACATGGCTATTACCAAGAAAGCATCGGCGCATTGGGAAGGTGACCTGAAAACCGGCATCGGCTCCATTTCCACCGAAACCGGTGTGCTGCGGGAAGCCCCTTATGGCTTCAAGGCGCGCTTCGAAGGCGGCAAAGGCACCAACCCGGAAGAACTGATCGGCGCGGCCCACGCGGGCTGTTTCTCCATGGCGTTTTCGATGATCCTCGGCGATGCCGGCCTCAAGGCTGACAGCATCGATACCAACGCCGACGTCACGCTGGACCAGGTGGACGGCGGTTTTGCGATTACCGCTGTGAAGTTGACGCTCAAGGCGAAAATCCCGGGAGCGACCCAGGCGCAATTCGAAGAACTGAGCAATAAAGCCAAAGAAGGCTGCCCGGTGTCGAAAGTGTTGAACGCGAAGATCAGCCTGGATGCAACGCTGATCAGCTAAACCGGCGTTGACGTGATAAAAGATCGCAGCCTTCGACAGGCTGCGATTTTTTTGCGCGCAAAGAAAACCCGGCGAGTGTCGCTGTGGTCGGATAAATGACAGCAGCTGAAGCGCATCACCCTGCGCGCTGCCTCAAAGGAGCTTCAACGATGAAACGTATTGCCTTGGCGGTTATCTGCGGTGCGCTGGCAACCTCGGCCTTCGCGGCGCCCAAAGATTGCGAAGAACTCAAGCAAGAGATCGAAATCAAGATTCAAGCAAAGGCCGTACCCTCGTACACGCTGGAGATAGTTTCCAGCGAAGAGGCCAAGAAACACGACATTGCCATGATCGTCGGCACGTGTGATTACGGCAGGAAAGCCATCATCTATCAGAAGAACGACCGCTGATCGACGCTAGATGACGCAGTTGACCTCGCTGTCTTCAGCGACAATCTCCCGCTTGGCGTTGTACAGCCGGGCGCTGGGGGTAAACGCCAGCGAACGCCCCTCCAGCAAATACCGCTGGCCGGCCTCAAAGTGGTCGAACCGGATGGTCAGGTAGCACAGCCGCTCTATCGGGCCGGTCATCAAGCTCCCGCCGCCGCCGAACACTTCGAAATCGAAACGCACCATCATCTCGTGGCTGCCCGGCGTGACCTGGAAGAAACGCCCGTCGCGCAAGCGCTGATTGTCCAGGCGTTCGGCCATCAGCAATTTCCCACCGGGGGTCGGTGTCGAAAAGTCTACCCAGGCCATTTGCGGGTTAACCGCCGGTAAGGGGCTCTGGCAGCCGGCAACCACACTGGCCGCGAGTAACAGCAACAACCTGCGCATGATCAATGTCCCGAGAAGTGGTCATGCAGCATAACGCCGATCAGGTGTGTTGGCAGCCTGCCGGTTTGGCCTGGCCAATCAGTTTTTGCTGTTGATCGTAGAGTTTCGCCCACGGCCGGAAGCCTATGTTCCCCGCTTGCAGTTGGTAGCGCTGGCCGGCATTGAAGTCGTTGAATTTCAGATTCAACTGGCAGTCACGCCACAAAGGCTGCGCGTCAGGGCCGATATTGGTGGGCTGCACCGCAAACTGGTAACGCACCGTCAGCTCATGGCTGCCTGGCTGGACCTCGAAATAGCGTTTGTCGGTGGAAGCCTTGTCGTCGACTTCCAGCGCTTGCAGCGCCGTGTCTTGTTGCCGGGAGTCGAGGTCGATCCACGCTTGCGACGGATCGGGGTGAGGCAATCCAAATCCGGCGCAGCCGGTCAGCAACAACAGGCCTCCCGTCAGCATCATCTTGTGCATGGCGCAGCTCCAGTCAGCGGGATAGTCTTGCGGGCAGACTTTCCGGGGATGATTTTATTTTGATCAGGCCGCTTCCAAGCCTTGGGTTACTTGATCGCGTTTTGCGCGTTTTGTTTCCGGGCGCGCTGTTTTTGTTGCTCAACGGTTGCGCCAGCGTCAGCTACTACAGCCAATTGGCCAGTGGTCAGCTGCAACTGTTGCGGGCGCGCGAGCCCGTTGCCGAGGTGATTGCCGACCCATCCCGCGATCAGAAGCTGCGCGCGCATCTGGCCCAATCGCAGAAGGCCCGGACATTCGCCAGCCAGCAGTTGCACCTGCCGGATAACCAGAGCTATCGGCTGTATGCCGACATTGGCCGACCGTTCGTCGTCTGGAACGTGTTTGCCACGCCGGAATTCTCCCTGTCACCGCAGAACCACTGTTTCCCCATCGCCGGTTGCGTCGCCTATCGCGGCTACTACAGCCAAAGCGCGGCGCGCGGGGAAGCCGCTTTGCAGCGCCTGCAAGGCATGGACGTCTGGATTGGTGGTGTCGAGGCCTATTCGACACTGGGCTGGTTCGACGACCCGATCATCAGCTCGATGATGGGCTGGGGCGATGAGCGCTTGGCCACGCTGATTTTCCACGAGCTGGCGCACCAACGCGTTTATGTGCAGGACGACACGGAGTTCAACGAGTCGTTTGCCACCTTCGTCGAGCAGGAAGGCACCCGGCAATGGCGTGCATTTCGCGACTTGCCTGCGGACAACGGCGCACAGGCGCAGCGACAGGATCAGTTCGTTCAGCTGGTTCTGGACACCCGCACGCAACTTGAACGGCTCTACGCCCTGCCGCTGCCGGCGCAGGTGATGCGTCAGCGCAAAGCCGAAACATTCGACCGGTTGCGCAGCGAATACCGAAAGCTGCGCGACAGCCAATGGGCCGGGGACAAGCGGTACGACGCCTGGATCAACGCACCGATGAACAATGCCCGGTTATTGCCGTTTGGCCTGTATGACCAATGGGTGCCGGCGTTTGCGGCACTGTTCAAGCAGGAGGGCGGGGATTGGCTGAAGTTTTATGCTGCCGCCGAGAAGCTCGGCGCCTTGCCGGTGGATGAACGCAAGTCCGCATTGAAAGCACTGGCACGGTAGGAGGGTCGCGGTGCCTGATCCGGCCTCTTCGCGGGCAAGCCCGCTCCCACAGGGTCTCTGCGGCGCACGGAAATCCTTGTAGGAGCGGGCTTTCGCGGCTGCTCCCACAGTGGATCTGCGGTGCACGGAAATCCTTGTGGGAGCGGGCTTGCTCGCGAAGGCAATTTGCCTAGCGCCGCAAAAACGCCCGGTGCAGCTCATCCAGGGTTTCAAAGTGATACGCCGGCGCCTCGGCGCTCAGTTCTTCGTGGCTGCCAAACCCGTAACCCACCGCCGCCGCGTCGAGCCCATTGCTGCGCGCGCCGATCAGGTCGTGTTTGCGGTCGCCGATCATCAGCGTGTTGGCCGGGTCGAGGCCTTCTTCGGCCATGAGATGGGCGATCAACTCGACCTTGTTGGTGCGCGTGCCATCCAGTTCGCTGCCGTAAATCACTTTGAAGTGTTTGGCGAAGTCGAAATGCCGGGCGATTTCCCGAGCGAAAATCCATGGCTTGGAGGTCGCGATGTACAGCTGGCGCCCTTGCCCGCCGAGGGTTTCCAGCAGCGGCGTGACACCGTCGAACACGCGATTTTCGTACAGGCCGGTCACTTTGAAACGCTCGCGGTAGAAATTCACCGCCTCCCAGGCCTTGGGCTCGTCGAAGTCGTAGAACTGGATGAAGGCCTGCAACAACGGTGGCCCGATGAAGTGTTCGAGTTTGGTCAGGTCGGGTTCATCGATGCCCAATTTGGCCAGGGCGAACTGGATCGAGCGGGTGATGCCCTCGCGCGGGTCGGTCAAGGTGCCATCGAGGTCGAACAAAACGGTTTGGTAATGCATGAAAATTTCCTGGGCAATCGTGAGAAGGCTTATAGCCGGTCGTAGCCTTCAGCCAGATGCAGATTCTTGAGCTTCACGTAATTCCCGGCGCTGTAGGTGAAAAAGGCCTGTTCCTTGTCCGTCAGTGGGCGGATTTGTTTCACCGGGCTGCCGACATACAGAAAACCGCTTTCCAGGCGTTTGCCCGGTGGCACCAGGCTACCGGCGCCGATGATCACGTCGTCCGCCACCACCGCGCCATCCATGACGATGCTGCCCATGCCGATCAGCACCCGGTTGCCCACGCTGCACCCGTGCAGCATCACTTTATGGGCGATGGTCACGTCGTCGCCGATCAAGCAGGGAAAACCATCCGGATTGAACGGGCCGGCGTGGGTGATGTGCAGCACGCAGCCATCTTGAACGCTGGTGCGGGCACCGATGCGGATGCGGTGCATGTCGCCACGGATCACCGTCAGCGGCCAGACCGAGCTGTCTTCACCGATTTCGACGTCGCCGATCACCACCGCCGAGCCGTCGACAAAGGCGCCTTTAGCCAACAGTGGCGTGTGGTTCTGATACTTGCGAAGGGTCACGATAGGTTCTCTCTCTGTCGCTGATAGCTGCGGTGAGCGTCGATTGTAATTAAGATGGCCGCATGTTTCTTCCAGCCAAGGTGCCAACCGTGAGCGTGAACAACCCTCTTTTGCAGTCCTACGACCTGCCGCCGTTCTCGGCAATCCGTGCCGAACACGTGCAACCGGCCATCGAACAGATCCTGGCTGACAACCGCGCCGCCATTGTCGAGATCCTCAAGACCCAAGGCAAACAACCGACCTGGGCCGGCCTGGTGCTGGCGATGGACGAACTCAACGATCGCCTCGGTGCCGCCTGGAGCCCGGTCAGTCATTTGAATGCCGTGTGCAACAGCCCTGAACTGCGCGAAGCCTACGAGTCCTGCCTGCCGGCGCTGAGCGCCTACTCCACTGAAATGGGCCAGAACCGCGAACTGTTCCAGGCCTTCGAAACCTTGGCCAACAGCCCCGAAGCGGCCGGTTTCGATGTGGCGCAGAAAACTACCCTGGAACATTCGCTGCGTGACTTCCGTCTGTCGGGTATCGACCTGCCGGAAGCCGAACAGAAACGTTACGCCGATGTGCAGAGCAAGCTTTCGGAGCTGGGCAGCCGCTTCTCCAATCAGTTGCTCGACGCGACCCAAGCCTGGACCAAACACGTTACCGACGAAGCCACCCTCGCCGGCCTGACCGATTCGGCCAAGGCACAGATGGCCGCTGCGGCACAGGCCAAAGACCTGGAAGGCTTCCTGATCACCCTGGAATTCCCGAGCTATTTCGCGGTGATGACCTACGCCCACGACCGTGCGTTGCGCGAAGAAGTCTACGCCGCCTACTGCACCCGTGCGTCGGACCAAGGCCCGAATGCCGGTCAGAACGACAATGGCCCGGTCATGGAAGAAATTCTCGACCTGCGTCAGGAACTGGCCAGACTGCTCGGCTTCGCCAGTTTTTCTGAACTGAGCCTGGCCACCAAAATGGCCGAGTCCAGCGATCAGGTGCTGAGTTTCCTGCGCGATCTGGCCAAGCGCAGCAAACCGTTCGCCGCTCAGGACCTGGAACAGCTCAAAGCCTACGCCGCCGAACAAGGCTGCCCGGACCTGCAAAGCTGGGACAGCGGTTTCTACGGCGAAAAACTTCGTGAACAACGTTACAGCGTTGCCCAGGAAGCCCTTCGCGCTTACTTCCCGATCGACAAGGTGCTGAGCGGCCTGTTCGCCATTGTCCAGCGCCTGTACGGCATCGAGATCGCCGAGCAGAAAGGCTTCGACACCTGGCACCCGGATGTTCGCCTGTTCGAAATCAAGGAAAACGGCCAGCACGTCGGTCGCTTCTTCTTCGACCTCTATGCGCGCGCCAACAAGCGCGGCGGTGCCTGGATGGACGGCGCCCGAGACCGTCGCCGCACCGCTGAGGGTGTACTGCAAAACCCGGTGGCCAATCTGGTGTGCAACTTCACCCCGGCCGACAGCGGCAAACCCGCGCTGCTGACGCACGATGAAGTCACCACGCTGTTCCACGAATTCGGTCACGGCCTGCATCACCTGCTGACCCGCGTCGAACATGCCGGTGTCTCCGGCATCAATGGCGTGGCGTGGGACGCGGTCGAGTTGCCGAGTCAGTTCATGGAAAACTGGTGCTGGGAGCCGGAAGGTCTGGCGCTGATTTCCGGGCACTACGAGACCGGCGAACCGCTGCCGCAAGACCTGCTGGGCAAAATGCTCGCCGCGAAGAACTTCCAGTCGGGCCTGATGATGGTCCGCCAAATCGAGTTCTCGCTGTTCGACTTCGAACTGCATGCCACTCACGGCGACGGCCGCAGCGTGGCGCAAGTGCTCGAAGGCGTGCGCAACGAGGTGTCGGTCATGCGTCCACCGGCCTACAACCGTTTCCCCAACAGCTTTGCGCACATCTTCGCCGGCGGTTACGCGGCGGGTTACTACAGCTACAAATGGGCTGAAGTGCTGTCCGCCGATGCCTTCTCGAAGTTTGAGGAAGACGGCGTGCTGAACGCCGAGACCGGTCGCGCGTTCCGTGAAGCGATCCTCGCGCGCGGTGGTTCTCAGGAACCGATGGTGCTGTTCGTCGACTTCCGTGGCCGTGCGCCATCGATTGACGCACTCTTGCGCCACAGCGGCCTGAGTGAGGACGCGGCAGCATGAGCGAGGGGCCTGTGATCACCAAAAGACGCTTTATCGCCGGGGCGGTCTGCCCGGCGTGCAGCGAGCCGGACAAATTGATGATGTGGAACGAAGACGAGGTCCCGCATCGCGAATGCGTGGCCTGCGGTTATTCCGACACCCTCAATGAACAAGGTTTGTCGGTGCCCAAGGAATTGGGCACGCGGGTCAATACCTCGGCGTTGAAAGCGCCGGACACCAAGGTTCAGGCCGTGCAGTTTTTCCCGAATCCGAAACTGAAGAAAAAGCCTGACGAGCAACACTGAGTCGCCACCACCTTCCACCTTTTGACCGGGTGGAAGGTGGTATCTATTTACCACCCTTGCCCTGCGCTTCCTGCTTAGGCTGATCCTTTCAGCCATCCTCAAGGAAGACGCCATGCCTGATACCAATCCGTTGTTGCAGCACTGGGGCCTGCCGCCCTGGTCGCGCATCCGTGCCGACCATCTGGTGCCGGCCATCGACGCCCTCATTGCCGACCATCGTCAAACCCTGGCGCAGGTGATCGCCAGCCAAACCGTGCACCCGAACTGGGACGATCTGGTACTGGCGGTGGATGCAATCGATGCGCGCCTGGATGAAGCCATGGGCCTGATCGAAACACTCACGACGGTCAACGACGGCAATGCCTGGGATGCGGCGAGCGCCGCCTGCAGCGATGCCGTTGCGCAATACAAATCGGAAAAGATGAACAATCAGGCGCTGTTCCATACGTATCAGCGACTGGCGCAAAGTCCGGTCGCGCGCAATTTCGATGAACCCCGCAAAGCGGTGCTGAACAAGATTCTGCAAAGGTTTCGCTTGTCCGGAATCGACTTGAACCCGGAGCGACAGCAGAAACTGGCGCAACTGACCCGCGACATCAACCTGCTCGAAAGCCTGTTCCTGAGCAATCTGGAAAACGCCAGCAAAGCCTGGAGCAAACGGGTCGACGACCCCGCGCAATTGAACGGGTTGTCCCAGGCAACCAAGGATCGTCTGGCACTCAATGCACAACAGGCGGGGCATTCGGGCTGGCTGATCCGCCTGGATCAGGACACCTTCAACCGCATCATGACCTACGCCGAAAACCGGCCCCTGCGCGAAGAATATTTTGTGGCTTACACCACACGCGCTTCCGATCAAGGCCCGAATGCCGGGGCATTCGATAATGGTCCGGTGCTGGAATTGCTGCTTTCCACTCGTCACAAAAAAGCGCAATTGCTGGGGTTCGACAATTTCGCGCAATTGAATCTCGTGACTGAAATGGCCGAATCAACCGGCCAGGTCAGCGCTTTTCTGCGACGGCAAATCGCGCTGGCGACGCCAGCGCTGGAACGCGACGCGCAAGAGCTCAAGGCCTTTGCGCTGGAACGTGGCATGACGGTCGTGCAGCCGTGGGATCACGAATTTCTCGCCGACCAATTGCGCGAGCACCGTCTGGGCGGGGCCTTGAAAAAATTGCGCAGCTACTTTGCGCTGGACGGCACGTTGCACAGGCTCTGCCTGTTCAGCGAGCGCATGTTCGGCATTCAGATCGTCGAGCAGACCGTGTTCAGCCGCTGGCATGACAACGTGCGCCTGTTTGAAATCAGCGAGCACGGCCAGGTGATCGGGCATATCTACCTTGACCCGTTCCATAGAGTGCAAGCCCCGGACTATGCCTGGACCGCAACCCTGCGCAATCGCCGGGTAGACGCCGAGGGCCGGTTGACGTTGCCGATAGCCGTTCTTTTCGGCAACTTCACGCCAGGGAACAACGAACAGCCCTGCCTCCTCAAGCACCTCGACCTGCGGATTCTGTTTCATGAGTTCGGCCATTGCCTGCAACACATCCTGACGCGCTCGCCTCACCATCGCCTGTCGGGCATCTCTCAGTTGGGACGCGACACGGCGGAATTTACCGGGCAGTTGTTTGAACGCTGGTGTCTGTCTCGCGAACTTCTGCTGTGGCTGGCCGCGCATTACCAGACCGGCGAGCGCTTGACCGAAGCGCGGGTCGATGCGGCGTTGACCGCCATTCAAGCCCAGACCAGCCAGCAAACCGCGCATGTGTTGATGGGCGCATTGTTCGACTTCGAATTGCACCGCAGCCGTGGTGACGGTCGAGACATTCAGCAGGTTTTCGACGACGTAATGCGCGAGATTCCCCATATGCAACTGCCGGCTTACTGTCGGTTCGCCAACAGTTTTGACTATGTGGTGACGGGATATGCCGCGTCGGTTTACGCGTACGCGTGGTCGGGGGTATTGGCGACCGAAGCGTTCAGCCGGTTTCAAAAGGATTGGGTGTTCAATGCACAATCGGGCCACGCCTTTCGCGAAGCGTTTTTTTCACCCGGCGATTCGCGCTCGTTGCTGATTGCCCTGGACGAATTCCTGGGACGCTCGATGACTGAAGACATTTTTGCGGCGCCGCCCGCAGCGGTCACCCATTGAACGGACGTTTATTCAACGTTGGCTGATTTCAACCAGCTCTTCATCGAGCACGCGGCGAAAGGGCTGGTGCTGCAGTCGCCGTTGGCCATTGCGGTCCGAAGCTTGTCGGCATCGGCCTGCATCACATAACGCACGCCATCCTTGAAGCCGTTGCTCTCACCAAAACCGCCCTGAGTCATTTCGTTCAGGGCGTCTTCCTTGCTCCAGCCTTGCACCACCACACGGTACATCGCCGCCATCAGCCCGGTGCGGTCCGAGCCATGTTTGCAGTGCATGAGCACCGGGCCATTGGCCTCAGCCGTCTTGATCGCGCGCAGGACTTTGAGCACCTGCGCGTCGTCGACGTGATTGGTCCGATAAGGCAGTTGCACCTGCGCAATGCCGGGGGTGGATAACCAGCTCGAATCCTGCTCTGGCAGGAAACTGATGACGGTGGCGATCTTGAGCTTTTGCAGCAACGGCACGACACCTTTGTCGGGCAGCGCGCTGCGGTACAACGTCGGGGACATTTGATAGAGGTTGTATTGCACCTCGACCGATTGCGCCCAATCCGCCGGGCGGGGGGAAGTGGTGTCATCCGCATGGGCCTGGATCTGGGTGAACAGTGCGAACAGCGACACAAGGAATGTCGCAGGGAAAAGGCGCAATCGGGACATGCTCGGACGACCGTGTGGGAAGAAGTTGGTGAATGCCATGCAGGGTGGGCCGTGAACAGTCAAAGACCTGTGAGGCAACTGTCAAAGAATTGTGAATCGTGGGTCTGAAGCGGCTTTCGTCGAAAAAACCCAAGTTTTTTGGCTGAATCGATTCATCTTGATACTTAGGCTGCTACCATTTGTTACCAAAGTTTGCAGATGCGTCCTTTTTTGCGTCGTCACGCGAACCGCATCCGCGATCAAAACGAAAAGTCGTCCCATGAGACGACTGAAAACCATCAATGCCTGATGAGGTGTACCCCCATGTCCGATCAAGATCGAGATAACCCGCGGCGTGATTTTTTACTCAAATCCCTGACCTTGATCCCGGTGGTCACCGTCGCCAGCACCGGGCTGGGCAGCGCCGTGTTGATGGCCGCACCGCAAGCGACGCCCGCCACGCCCGACAAAACGCCCGTCAGCAGCGGCACTTATGAACCCGCCTACTTCACGGCCGAAGAGTGGACGTTCATCAACGCGGCGGTCGCCCAATTGATCCCGAAGGACGCGCAAGGCCCCGGCGCTCTGGAAGCCGGCGTACCCGAATACATCGACCGCCAAATGAGCACGCCGTACGCCGCCGGTGCGCTGTGGTTCATGCAGGGACCGTTCAACGCCGACGCGGCGCCGGAAATGGGTTGGCAGAGCAAACTGGTGCCCAAGGAAATCTACCGCTTGGGCATCGCCGCGACGGATGCGTGGTCGAAGGCATTCAACGGCAAAGTCTTTGCCGAGCAAGACAGCGCTACCCGAGACGATTTGCTGAAACAACTCGAGGCCGGAAAGCCTGAGTTCGACAGCGTGCCGTCGAAGATTTTCTTCAACTTGCTGCTGCAAAACACCAAGGAAGGGTTCTTCTGCGACCCGGTCCACGGTGGCAATAAAGGCCTGGTCGGCTGGACCATGATCGGCTTCCCCGGCGCGCGCGCCGATTTCATGGATTGGGTGGAACGCAACGAGCAATACCCCTTCCCGGCAGTGTCGATTCGCGGCGAGAGGGCTTGAGCATGGCAACCGTAATGAAGAAGGTCGACGCGGTGATCGTCGGGTTTGGCTGGACCGGCGCAATCATGGCCAAAGAGCTGACAGAGGCGGGCCTGAACGTGTTGGCGCTGGAGCGTGGACCGATGCAGGACACCTACCCCGACGGCAACTATCCCCAGGTGATCGACGAACTGACCTACAGCGTGCGCAAGAAACTGTTCCAGGACATCTCCAAAGAGACCGTGACCATCCGCCATAGCGTGAATGACATCGCCCTGCCTAACCGCCAACTCGGGGCATTCCTGCCCGGTAACGGTGTCGGCGGCGCGGGGCTGCACTGGTCCGGCGTGCATTTTCGGGTCGACCCGATCGAGCTGCGGATGCGCAGCCATTACGAAGAACGTTATGGCAAACACTTCATTCCCAAGGACATGACCATTCAGGACTTCGGCGTCAGCTATGAAGAGCTGGAACCGTTTTTCGATTACGCCGAGAAGGTGTTTGGCACGTCGGGCCAGGCCTGGACGGTGAACGGTCAGTTGGTCGGTGAAGGCAAGGGCGGCAACCCTTACGCACCGGATCGCTCGAACCCGTTCCCGCTGCAATCGCAGAAGAACACCGTTTCCGCACAGCTGTTTCAGAAAGCAGCCACAGCCGTGGGTTACAAACCCTACAACCTGCCGTCGGCCAATACGTCAGGCCCGTACACCAACCCCTACGGCGCACAGATGGGGCCGTGCAACTTCTGCGGTTTTTGCAGCGGTTACGTCTGCTACATGTATTCCAAGGCATCGCCCAACGTGAACATTCTGCCGGCCCTCAACCCGCTGCCGAATTTCGAGCTGCGGCCCAATTCCCACGTGTTGCGGGTCAACCTCGACAGCACCAAGAGCAAAGCCACGGGTGTGACCTATATCGATGGCCAGGGCCGGGAGATTGAACAGCCTGCCGATCTGGTGATCCTCGGCGCGTTCCAGTTTCACAACGTACGGTTGATGTTGCTCTCCGGCATTGGCAAGCCTTACGACCCGATCAGCGGTGAAGGCGTGGTCGGCAAGAATTTCGCCTACCAGAACATGGCCACGATCAAGGCGTTCTTCGACAAGGACACCCACACCAACAACTTCATCGGCGCTGGCGGTAACGGCGTGGCGGTGGACGACTTCAACGCCGACAACTTCGACCACGGGCCGCATGGCTTCGTCGGCGGCTCGCCGATGTGGGTCAACCAGGCCGGCAGCCGGCCGATTGCCGGAACCTCCAACCCGCCCGGCACGCCAGCCTGGGGCAGTGCATGGAAACGCGCCACCGCCGATTACTACACCCACCAGGTCTCGATGGACGCCCACGGCGCGCATCAGTCCTACCGTGGCAACTACCTCGATCTCGACCCGGTGTACCGCGATGCCTACGGCTTGCCGCTGCTGCGGATGACGTTCGACTGGCAGGAAAACGACATCAAGATGAACCGCTTCATGGTCGAGAAAATGGGCAAGATCGCCGAAGCGATGGGGCCGAAAGCCATCGCTGTGATCGGCAAACAGGTCGGTGATCACTTCAACACCGCGGCCTACCAGACCACGCACCTCAACGGCGGCGCAATCATGGGCACCGACCCGAAAACCAGCGCCCTCAATCGCTACTTACAGAGCTGGGACGTGCACAACGTATTCGTCCCTGGCGCTTCCGCTTTCCCACAAGGCCTGGGCTACAACCCTACAGGCCTGGTCGCCGCATTGACCTACTGGTCGGCCCGGGCGATTCGCGAGCAATACCTGAAAAACCCCGGCCCGCTGGTTCAGGCATAAGGAGCGATAACCATGAAAGCACTCGTTATCGCGACCTTCGCGCTGCTCGGCAGCGGTTCGATCTACGCCGCCGACGTCGATAACAATCTGGTCAAGCAGGGTGAATACCTCGCCCGTGCCGGCGACTGCGTGGCTTGCCACACGGCCAAAAACGGCAAACCGTTCGCCGGTGGCCTGCCGATGGAAACGCCGATCGGGACGATCTACTCCACCAACATCACCCCGGACAAAACCGGCCTCGGCGATTACAGCTTCGAAGACTTCGACAAAGCCGTGCGCCACGGTGTCGCCAAAAACGGTAGTACCTTGTACCCGGCCATGCCGTATCCGTCCTACGCCAGCGTCAACGAAACCGACATGCAGGCCTTGTATGCCTACTTCATGCACGGCGTGGCGCCGGTTGCCCAAGAGAACAAGGCCAGCGACATTCCCTGGCCGTTGAGCATGCGTTGGCCACTGATGGGCTGGCGTTGGCTGTTCGCCCCGGCCGTGGCCGACTACCAGGCGCCGCCCGGCGCAGATGCGGTCGTCAGTCGTGGAGCGTATCTGGTGGAAGGCCTGGGACATTGCGGCGCTTGCCATACGCCGCGTGCCCTGACCATGCAGGAAAAAGCCCTGAATGCCGGTGAAGGCAGTGCGTTTCTGTCAGGCAGCGCGCCACTGGAAGGCTGGATCGCGAAAAGTCTGCGGGGTGATCACAAGGACGGCCTCGGCAGCTGGAGCGAGGAGCAACTGGTGCAATTTCTCAAGACCGGACGCAGCGACCGCAGTGCGGTATTCGGTGGCATGAGCGATGTGGTGACCCACAGCATGCAATACATGACTGACGCCGACCTGACGGCCATCGCCCGCTACCTCAAGTCACTGCCCGCCAATGACCCCAACGACACGCCACACCAGTACGACAAGCAAGTCGCTCAGGCACTGTGGAAGGGTGACGACAGCAAGCCTGGGGCCTCGGTGTACATCGACAACTGCGCGGCCTGCCACCGTACGGATGGTCACGGTTACACGCGGGTGTTCCCGGCACTGGCCGGCAACCCGGTGTTGCAGTCCGATGACCCGACGTCGCTGATTCATATCGTGCTCAAGGGCGGCACCTTGCCGGCGACGCACACCGCACCGTCAACGTTCACCATGCCGGCCTTTGCCTGGCGGCTGTCGGATCAGGAAGTGGCGGATGTTGTAAGTTTCATCCGCACAAGTTGGGGTAATAAAGGCGCGCCAGTAAGTTCCGGCGATGTAGCCAAACTTCGCAAGGATGATATGAAAAGTACATCCAGTGACGACCTTGGCCAACTGACGCAACACAACTAAGCCATGACCACCCACTAACCCTGCATGCGTCATGCATGCAGGGTTAGTGGGACGTCAAGTATCAAGGATTGACAATAGTTGAATACGCCTTGGCCAGTGCCAACAAGGTTGCCTGGTCATTACCGTCGATATCGCCGTCACCGTCCACGTCAGCGGCAGTCCGCAGGGTAAACGTCACACCACCGTCATTGGAAACGGCCTCGCGGGTACTGGAATCAAGCAGGGAGTAAGTGGGCAGGCGATTTTCCGGATCGTAACCCTCTTCTTTCAAAGCGAACTGCATGGACACCCGAACTTCTTTCGGACTGACGATAGAAGGGGCCAGCAGTTGAAGAAAGATACCGCGCTGATTGTAGTTCGACATATATAAAATCCTTTTAATAATAAGAACACGACAAACTTCGTGTGGGTCGAATAATAAGAGTGAAGTTTAAATCTGGCTACGACCGATCTGTTTCCTGGAATGACAAATGAATTGAAAAAAATAACTAACGAAGGATTAACAACAGTCAATTGCCGAACGGCACTGGCCGATTCGTATTCATTTCTGGAAGCGTTAGACAAAGTAAGTGCTGTGAGTGATTTATGTTTCTATGTATCGTCGGTTTTTTCCCTGAAGGTCGCAAAAATTAATTTGTGCCGTGCTTGGGTTGGTTGGCTGGGAGTCTCTTCAAGACGGCGTGAGACATGGTTCTGTGGAGCTCACAGCAGAGCACCCCGGCAAAATTGAGCGCCGAGCGGTGCTCGCATGGGGATTCAGTACGATGTACTGTATGCCCATACAGCAATCGAGCACATCTCAATGTCCACACCTTTGCCCCCACGCGGTCGCGGCACCGCCACCAACCCGCACAATCGGTTCGCGCCGAACCGTTCGGTGGCCGAGGATGACGGCTGGTATCAGGAAGCGCCGATGACCCAAGGCACGCAAGTGCGCATCGAGACGGCGAAAACCATCATCACCCGCAACAATTCCCCGGACCTGCCCTTTGATCGCTCGATCAATCCCTATCGCGGCTGCGAGCATGGTTGCATCTACTGCTATGCGCGGCCCAGTCACGCTTATTGGGACATGTCGCCGGGCCTGGATTTCGAAACCAAACTGATCGCCAAGACCAACGCCGCCGATGTGCTGGAGGAACAGCTGTGCAAACGCGGCTATCAATGCGCGCCGATCAACCTGGGCTCCAATACCGATCCGTATCAACCGATAGAGCGTGAGCACAAGATCACCCGAAAAACCCTTGAGGTTCTGCTGCGTTACCGACATCCAGTGACCATCATCACTAAAGGCTCGCTAATCCTTCGCGATCTGGACCTGCTGGCCGAACTCGCCGAGCAACAGCTGGTGGCGGTGATGATCAGCCTCACTACGCTGGACGACGAACTCAAACGCATCCTCGAACCCCGTGCGGCAGCGCCCAAGGCGCGATTGCGGGCGATCCGCGTGATGCGTGAAGCCGGCATTCCGGTGGGCGTGCTGTGTTCGCCGATGATTCCGATGATCAACGACAGCGAGCTCGAAAGCTTGCTCACCGAGGCCCACGACGCGGGGGCGCAGAGTGCCGCCTACATGATGTTGCGCCTGCCGCTGGAAGTGGCGCCGCTGTTCGAAGAATGGCTGGCGGCCCACTATCCTCAACGTGCCGCGCATGTGTTGAGCCTGATCCGCCAGAGCCGGGGCGGTGAACTCTACGACAGCCGGTTTGGCAGCCGGATGCGTGGCGAAGGACCGTTCGCCGATCTGTTGGCGCAACGTTTTGCCAAAACCATCAAGCGCCTGGGGCTCAATCGTCGGGAAGGTTTCAATCTGGACTGCGAAGCCTTTTGTCCGCCGGGTCGCCAGATGTCGTTGATTTGAGGACAACTGGCCTATGGTTGTTTAGTGTGTACCCTCGGCGCTTTTAGCCTGGTCACGTTTTTTTCGACCTGGAACACTCGTTCTAGAGCGGTTGATTCAGTTTGAGTTAAGTTTCGGCAGTTACCTTGTTCATCGAGTGACTGACGGGTCTGGTTTTTTGACCCGGACGTTTTTTAAACAGCCACTGGCTTCGCACCGGACAAAACGGGAAAATTCCCTGACTCCGCCAAAGAGGATGAATTCATGAGTGACAAGGATAAACAGCCGTTGGCTGCGTCGGCTTCAGCCCAACCAGAGGCGGAAACCGCCGATGCAGCGCTGCGGCATATCGTTGACGGCTTTTTGCATTTTCATCACGAGGTCTTTCCGCAGCAGGAAGAGCTCTTCAAAAAACTCGCCACGGCCCAGAACCCAAGGGCGATGTTCATCACCTGCGCCGATTCGCGCATTGTTCCCGAACTGATTACCCAAAGCTCACCCGGCGACCTGTTCGTCACCCGTAACGTCGGCAACGTTGTGCCGCCTTATGGGCAAATGAACGGCGGTGTGTCCACGGCGATCGAGTACGCGGTGTTGGCGCTCGGGGTGCAGCACATCATCATTTGCGGCCACTCCGATTGCGGCGCGATGCGCGCGGTACTCAACCCGCAAAGCCTGGAAAAAATGCCGACGGTCAAAGCCTGGCTGCGTCATGCAGAAGTGGCGAAAACCATGGTCCAGGAAAACTGCAACTGCGCCGACGAAAGCGAAAGCATGCACGTTCTGACCGAAGAGAATGTGATCGCTCAGCTTCAGCATCTGCGCACGCACCCGTCGGTTGCCTCGCGCATGGCCAACGGTCAGCTCTTTATCCATGGCTGGGTCTACAGCATCGACACCAGCGAAATCAAAGCGTATGACGCGGATCAGGGATGTTTCCTGCCCCTCGACGGCAGCCATCCGATCCCGGTGGCGACGCCCAAAGCGCGCTTCTGAATCCTCCTAAAAATTAGTGTGGTTTAGCCCAGGCTGCTGTTTACGCAGCCCGGCTTTGCCATGCCTGAAGAAAACTTCGGGAGAGTCACCATGCGTGCTGCTCAACTAAAAGCTGTTCTGCCACGGGAGCTGCTGGCGTCCGTGGTTGTGTTTCTTGTGGCCTTGCCCTTGTGCATGGGTATCGCCATCGCCTCGGGTCTGCCGCCAGCCAAAGGCTTGATCACCGGGATCATCGGTGGTCTGGTCGTCGGCTGGCTGGCCGGCTCGCCCTTGCAAGTCAGCGGTCCGGCGGCGGGTTTGGCGGTGCTGGTGTTTGAACTGGTGCGCCAGCATGGCATTGCGATGCTCGGGCCGATCCTGCTGCTGGCGGGGTTTCTGCAATTGGTCGCCGGACGCTTGAAGCTGGGTTGCTGGTTTCGGGTCACGGCGCCCGCCGTGGTGTACGGCATGCTCGCCGGGATCGGCGTGCTGATCGTGCTCTCACAAGTGCATGTGATGCTCGACGCCGTGCCCAAACCGTCGGGGCTGGATAACCTGGCTGCATTCCCCGCTGCGGTGGCGCAAGCCCTGCCGTCATTTGGCTGGCAGGCCGGATTGCTCGGGCTGTCGACGATTGCAGTGATGTACCTGTGGGAAAAACTGCGTCCGCATTCGCTGCGTTTTATTCCCGGCGCCTTGCTCGGCGTGGGTCTGGCGACTGTCGCCAGCCTGATACTCGCCTTGCCGGTCAAACGTGTGGAAGTCCCGGCCAATCTGGCGGAAGCCATCGACTGGCTGAAACCCGCCGACCTGCTCAACCTGGCGGACCCGACGCTGCTGATCGCCGCTTTCGCCGTGGCCTTCATCGCCAGCGCCGAAACCCTGCTCTCGGCCGCCGCCGTCGACCGGATGCACAGCGGCCAACGTTCGGATTTCGACCGTGAATTGTCGGCGCAAGGGGTGGGCAACATGCTCTGCGGCTTGCTCGGCGCGCTGCCGATGACGGGGGTGATCGTGCGCAGTTCGGCCAACGTTCAGGCCGGCGCGACCACGCGCTTTTCAACGATATTTCATGGCCTGTGGCTACTGGCGTTTGTGTTGCTGCTGTCGAGCGTGCTGCAAAGCATTCCGGTGGCAAGCCTGGCGGGCGTGCTGGTCTACACCGGTTTCAAACTGGTCGACCTCAAGGCGTTTCGCGGTTTGGGCCGTTATGGCCGAATGCCGATGTTCACCTACGCGGCGACCGCGCTGGCGATCATCTTCACCGACCTGTTGACCGGCGTGCTGATCGGCTTCGGCCTGACGCTGGCCAAACTGGCGTGGAAAGCTTCGCGGCTGAAGATCAGCTTGATCGACCTGCCGGCAGACGGCGAAATGGAGTTGCGCTTGATCGGCGCAGCGACCTTTCTCAAGGTGCCGGCGCTGACTCAGGTGCTGGGGACGATTCCGCCGGGTGCGACCGTGCATGTGCCGCTCAATAACCTGAGCTACATCGATCACTCGTGTCTGGAGTTGCTTGAGGAATGGGGCCGGGCCAATGCGGCCAAGGGCTCGAAGCTGCTGATTGAAGCGCGGGGGTTGAAGCGTCGGTTGGAGGGGCGGTTGCGTACCACTTCCGGCGTTGGTTCGGCGGGTTAGGAAAACCAAATGTGGGAGCGGGCTTGCTCGCGAATGCGGTGTATCAGTCGACATTAATGTTGAATGATTAACCGCCTTCGCGAGCAAGCCCGCTCCCACAGGGATTCGGTTCCTACCGCAAGATCAAGCGGCCGGCTGATCCAGCTCCAGGCCTACGCCTAACCGGCGCGACATGCACGGCCAGCGCTTCCATGCGGCGCCAGTGTCCGGGCTGCGGAGTTTCTCGCGGTAGGCTTCCACCGACTCCAGTGCAAAGCTTTCGTCGTCGAGCATCTCGTCCACGGCGTGATGCACCACCTCATCCAGTTGGTTGGCGAACTCTTCACCGATCAATTGGTGAGCAATCAGGTTGGCGACAGTCATGTCCAATGGGATCAGTGGCTGGCCAAAATGCTTGATGTACAGGTCATTGACCTCTTCGACAAACCGATGAGCCAGATAGGCTTCGTCCAGCAGACTGTCGAGCCCGACGTGGCCATTCATGACCGCCGGCGGCTGCAGAAAATAATGCTCGGCGATTTTCAGCACCGGTTTGATCTGCGACTCGATACCCGCTTCCCTGGCCACTTCATTGGCTGCGTCCAGCAGATCAGGCACTTCGTCGATGTAGGCAGCGACAAAACGCGTCAACACGCCATTGGCATCGTTTTCAGGTAATTGGATAGAAGGGTGTAGATGAGGCAGTTTGCTTTCCAGCTGGCGTGTCAGGAGGCCGGTCTCGGCTTCATGTTGTTGGGCTTTTTGGATCTGCTCGCGCAATGCGGCGGTGTTCATGAAAACTCCAGGAAACAAAGGCAATGAAATAGGGAAGACATAACTTAGCTGGCTTACGAAAACTGCTAAGACGCATTTGTCATAATTATTTCATCCTTGAGACATCACAGTTATATCGATTTGCCACCACTCGTCTGCATCCTTCTCCATTCGTGGCCTTGAACGCAAGTGCCAGCTGTTTCAGATCATTTACGCCCTCACGTTGCGAGGTCGCAGTCGCTGTCTATACTCGGGTTGGAAATGGAGTTAGCTGATGACGTCCGACTGCACACGCAGCAAGACCCGGCGATTCAAGTTCGTAGTCTGAAAATGCCGCTCCCTTGCCGCAGGTGAAAGCCGGCGGGATAACAAGAACGATAAGGGGAACCCGCAATGATGCGACATCCACACGTCTGGATGGGCCTCCTGTTGTGGTCGATTTTCAGTCAGGCGCAAGCCGCCTGGACTGTAAATATGGCGCCTGGAGCGACTGAAATCAGTCACGCAGTATTTGACCTGCACATGACCATTTTCTGGATCTGTGTAGTGATCGGCATCATCGTCTTCGGCGCCATGTTCTGGTCGATGATGGTCCACCGTCGCTCGACCGGACAGGTGGCCGCAAAATTTCACGAAAGCACCACCGTCGAAATCCTCTGGACCATCGTGCCGTTCATCATTCTGGTGGCGATGGCGGTTCCTGCGACGGCGACCCTGATCAAGATGTACGACACCAGTGAGCCGGATATCGATATCCAGATCACCGGGTATCAGTGGAAGTGGCACTACAAATACCTGGGCCAGGACGTCGAGTTCTTCAGCAACCTGGCTACGCCACAGGATCAAATCCACAACAAGGAAGCCAAGGGCGAGCATTACTTGCTGGAAGTCGACCAGCCGCTGGTGCTGCCCGTTGGCGCCAAAGTGCGCTTCCTGGTGACCTCCGCCGACGTCATTCACTCGTGGTGGGTGCCTGCCTTCGCGGTCAAGCGCGACGCGATTCCGGGGTTCGTCAACGAAGCCTGGACCCGCATCGACAAGCCCGGCATCTACCGTGGCCAGTGCGCGGAACTGTGCGGCAAGGATCACGGCTTCATGCCGATTGTGGTCGAGGTCAAGGAAAAGGCCGATTACGACAAATGGCTGGCCGATCGCAAGGCCGAAGCCGCGCAACTCAAAGAGTTGACCACCAAGGAATGGACCCTCGACGAGCTCAAGGAACGCGGCGACAAGATCTACCACACCACCTGCGTGGCCTGTCACCAGGCCGAAGGCCAAGGCTTGCCGCCGATGTTCCCGGCGCTCAAAGGCTCGCCGATTGCCACCGGGCCGAAAGCCGATCACCTGCACCGCGTTTATTTCGGCAAGCCTGGCACCGCGATGGCGGCGTTCGGCAAGCAGCTGTCGGAAGTCGATATCGCGGCGGTCGTGACCTACGAACGCAACGCCTGGGGTAACAACAAAGGCGACATGGTCACTCCTAAAGAAGTGCTGGAGCTGAAACAGGCGGAAAGCAAATGACCCGGTCTATTACGCACGTCAGGAACCGGTCGGGGCAGTGCGCCCCGGCCTGCCCAGCCCATTCGTTCTCGGGAGAACGGCCATGAGCGCTGTAATCGATGACCACGGTCATGCCGCCGACCATGCCCACGGCCCCGCCAAAGGCTTGATGCGTTGGGTGCTGACCACCAACCACAAGGACATTGGCACGCTGTACTTATGGTTTGCGTTCACCATGTTCCTGGTGGGCGGTTCGTTCGCCATGGTGATTCGCGCCGAACTGTTCCAGCCCGGGCTGCAAATCGTCGAACCGGCATTCTTCAACCAGATGACCACCATGCACGGTCTGGTGATGGTGTTCGGCGCGGTGATGCCAGCCTTCGTCGGCCTCGCCAACTGGATGATCCCGTTGATGATCGGCGCGCCGGACATGGCCCTGCCACGGATGAACAACTTCAGCTTCTGGCTGTTGCCAGCGGCATTCATCCTGCTGATCTCGACCCTGTTCACCGCCGGTGGCGGGCCGAACTTCGGCTGGACGTTCTACGCCCCGCTGTCGACGACCTACGCGCCGGAAAGCGTCACCTACTTCATCTTCGCCATTCACCTGATGGGGATCAGTTCGATCATGGGCGCGATCAACGTGATCGCCACCATCCTCAACCTGCGCGCCCCCGGCATGACGTTGATGAAAATGCCGCTGTTCGTCTGGACCTGGCTGATCACCGCGTTCCTGCTGATCGCGGTGATGCCGGTACTGGCCGGTTGCGTGACGATGATGCTGATGGACATCCACTTCGGCACCAGTTTCTTCAGTGCCGCCGGTGGCGGTGACCCCGTGTTGTTCCAGCATGTGTTCTGGTTCTTCGGTCACCCCGAGGTGTACATCATGATCCTGCCGGCCTTCGGTGCCGTCAGCTCGATCATCCCGACCTTCTCGCGCAAACCGCTGTTTGGCTACACCTCGATGGTCTATGCCACGGCAAGCATTGCGTTCCTGTCGTTCATCGTCTGGGCGCACCACATGTTTGTGGTGGGCATTCCGCTGGTGGGTGAGTTGTTCTTCATGTACGCGACGCTGCTGATCGCGGTGCCGACCGGCGTGAAGGTGTTCAACTGGGCCAGCACCATGTGGCAAGGGTCGCTGACCTTCGAAACCCCGATGCTGTTCGCGGTGGCGTTCGTGATCCTGTTCTCCATCGGCGGATTCTCCGGGTTGATGCTGGCCATCGCCCCGGCCGACTTCCAGTACCAGGACACCTACTTCGTGGTCGCGCATTTCCACTACGTATTGGTGCCCGGTGCGATCTTCGGGATCTTCGCCTCGGCGTATTACTGGCTGCCGAAATGGACCGGGCACATGTACGACGAAACCCTCGGCAAGCTGCATTTCTGGCTGTCTTTCGTCGGCATGAACATGACCTTCTTCCCAATGCACTTCGTGGGACTGGCGGGCATGCCTCGGCGGATTCCGGACTACAACCTGCAATTCGCCGACTTCAACATGGTGTCGTCGATTGGCGCGTTCATGTTCGGTGCCACGCAGATCTTCTTCCTGTTCATCGTGATCAAGACCATTCGCGGCGGCCCGCCTGCACCGGCCAAACCGTGGGACGGGGCCGAAGGTCTGGAGTGGAGCGTGCCGTCGCCGGCGCCGTATCACACCTTCACCACGCCTCCGGAAGTGAAATGAAACGCCTGACTCGAGCTGGCCAAACCTTTGTGGCGAGGGGGCTTGCCCCCGTTGGGTCGCAAAGCGGCCCCAAAACCTGTGGTCGTAGTGTCTCAGGCAGATCGCAATCGCTGGTTTTACCAATGCTGCGCAGCCGAACGGGGCGGTGCGACGTTTCGCTAAACCCCCTCGCCACAGGGATATGCGCGGAGGGCAGAAATCATGGCTGACTCGATTTCGATGAAGAAACTGGTCACCCGCCTGCTGGTGGTGGTGGTGGCGATGTTTGCTTTCGGGTTTGCCCTGGTGCCGATCTACGACGTGATGTGCAAGGCGTTCGGCATCAACGGCAAAACCGCCGGGCAGTACGAAGGCTCGCAAGTGGTCGACACATCGCGGCAGGTGCGTGTGCAGTTTCTGTCGACCAATTCCGCCGACATGGTCTGGGACTTCTACCCCAAGGGCAATGAACTGACGACCCATCCGGGGGCGGTGAACGAGATGATTTTCGTCGCTTACAACCCCACTGACCGCCCGATGAGCGCCCAGGCCGTGCCAAGTATCGCCCCCAGCGAGGCCGCCGCGTATTTCCACAAGACCGAATGTTTCTGCTTTACCCAGCAAGTGCTGCAGCCCGGTCAACGGATCGAGATGCCGGTACGTTTCATCGTTGACCGAGACATGCCCAAGGATGTGAAGCACCTGACGCTGTCCTACACGCTGTTCGATATCACCGCACGTCATCCGCCCGTGGCTGTTGCTGCAAGCACCGGTGGCTAGGCGCTGAGCGTGCCCGATAAGGAGAACAATAAATGGCAACTCATGAACACTATTACGTACCGGCCCAGAGCAAATGGCCGATCATCGCCACGGTCGGCATGCTGGTTACCGTATTCGGCCTGGCAACGTGGTTCAACGACCTCAAAGCCGCGCGCCCGGAATCCCACGGCCCGCTGATCTTTTTCGTCGGTGGCCTGCTGCTGGCCTACATGCTGTTCGGCTGGTTCGGCACGGTGATCAAGGAAGGACGCGCAGGGCTGTACAGCGCGCAGATGGACCGCTCGTTCCGCTGGGGCATGAGCTGGTTCATTTTCTCGGAGGTGATGTTCTTCATCGCCTTCTTCGGCGCGCTGTTTTACGTGCGGCACGTCTCCGGCCCGGCGCTCGGCGGTGAAGGCTCCAAAGGCATCGCGCACATGTTGTGGCCGAACTTTCAGTTCGCCTGGCCGCTGCTGCACACCCCGGACCCGAAACTGTTCCCGCCGCCCAAGGAAGTCATCAGTCCATGGGGCTTGCCGCTGATCAACACCATCCTGCTGGTGACCTCCAGCGTGACCGTGACCATCGCCCACCACGCCTTGAAAAAAGGCCATCGCGGCGCGCTGAAAATCTGGTTGGCGATCACCGTGTTGCTGGGCTGCGCGTTCCTCGGCTTCCAGGCCGAAGAATACATGCACGCCTACCACGAACTGGGCCTGACCCTGGGTTCGGGCATCTACGGTGCAACGTTCTTCATGCTCACCGGTTTCCACGGCGCCCACGTCACCATCGGCACCATCATCCTGTTTGTGATGCTGATGCGGATCATGCGCGGGCACTTCGACAACGAGCATCAATTCGGCTTCGAAGCGGCCAGTTGGTATTGGCACTTTGTGGATGTGGTGTGGATCGGGCTGTTCGTTTTCGTCTACGTGCTCTGAGGCGTTACCAAGGCGCAGTCGAGACCAACTGGCCGCTGTAGAAACCCCAGGCGATCAAGCCGACGGTGGTGGCGGCCAGTGCAACACGGACACTCAAGGCAATGACGAGGCGGTTCGAGCTGCTGTCGTCCTTGACCAGAAAAAACAGGCCGCTGAACAGGCTGACAACCGTGGCAATCAGCATCAGGACGATGGCTGCTTTGAGCATGGTGAGGCTCCGGGGGAAAGGCGATGCACTTGAGTATAGCTATCGCGATGACCGACTTTCTGGCGACGCCATGAAGCGCTTTGTGCCAGGCATCGTGCCGACCCTGGTGGTCGCGGTGCTGCTGCCCATTCTGGTGTCGCTCGGGTTCTGGCAATTGAGTCGGGGCGCGGAAAAGACAGCGCTGCTGCAGACCTATGCCGAGCGCCGCGCCGCCGAGCCGATGGCCAGCGCCGAGCTGCTGCACACCGAAGACCCGGCCTTCCGCCGCGTTCGCCTGCACGGCCAGTTCGACGCGCAGCACAGCGTGTTGCTGGACAACCGCCAGCGTGACGGCAAGGTCGGCGTCGAGTTGCTGCAACCCTTCCACGATCAGGCGACCGGGCTTTGGTTGCTGGTCAATCGCGGCTGGCTACCCTGGCCGGAGCGCCGCACGCCAGCGCAATTCACAACGCCGACCGAGACCTTGAGCCTTGATGCCTGGGTGTATGTGCCACCCGGCGCGACCTTTCAATTACACGCGGACCCAACCACCACCACCTGGCCAAAACTGGTGACGGCGGTCGAACCGGCGAAGCTCTGGACCTCGCTGGATCGCGAGGGTTTTGCCTACGAATTACGTGAAGAAACCGGCCCGTCGTCCTATCAGGCCGATTGGCCGGTGGTGGCCATGGGGCCGGAAAAACACATCGCTTACGCCGTGCAGTGGTTCGCCATGGCGATCGCCCTGCTAGGCCTTTTTATCTACCTCGGGTTGCACAACGCAAAGGAGAAACACCATGGGAGCGGCCATGAATCCACCCAGCATGTCTGAGGCGAACACGCCGGCAAGTCGGCGCAAGGGCCGCTTGCAGTTATTGCTGATCGTGCTCGGGGTCGTCGGCCCGATGATCCTCGCCACCGGCATGTACAAACTGAATTTCTGGGTGCCGGAGGGCCGCAGTTATCACGGCGAGCTGATCGGCAACGGCCAGACCCGCGCCGACATCGGCGTGCAGGCGCAAGAGGATCGCTGGCAGATGCTGGTAACGGCGCCCAAGGATTGCGCGGTGGATTGCCAACAACTGGTGTACCTGGCGCGCCAGATCCAGATCGGCCTCGGCCGCGATGCATCCCGCGCCAGCCATGCACTGGCCGCCGCGCAACCGCTGACTGCCGACTATGAGGCCAAGCTGACCCGCGAATACCCGCAACTGCAGCGCTACCCGATGGACCTGACCACCTTCAGCGCTTTCAACAAAGCAGCCGGGGCGGGCGACAAGAGCGCGCCGCAACTGTGGATCATCGACCCCCACGGCAATCTGGTGCTGCGCTACGACCCGACGGTCAAGGGCAAGGATCTGCTCAACGACCTGCGCCAACTGTTGAAACTGTCGAACATCGGATAAGGGCATCGTCATGGCCAAACCTGGATTTCGCCTCGCGCTGTTTGCCACCCTGCTGGCACTGATTGTGGTGTTGCTCGGCGCCTACACCCGCCTGACCCACGCCGGCCTCGGCTGCCCGGACTGGCCGGGCTGCTATGGCTTTATCAGCGTGCCGAAAAGCGAAGCCCAACTGGCCCATGCCGAGCTGCATTTTCCTGACACACCGGTAGTGGCGCACAAAGGCTGGAACGAGATGATCCACCGCTACTTCGCCGGCACGCTCGGGCTGCTGATTTCGGTGCTGGCCGGCCGCGCCTGGGTGCATCGTCGTCATCCGGGACAACCGGTGAAGTTGCCGTTATTTCTGCTGGCGGTGGTGTTCGCCCAAGCGGCGTTCGGCATGTGGACGGTGACGCTCAAGCTCTGGCCGCAAGTGGTCACCGGGCATTTGCTCGGCGGATTCGCGACCTTGAGTCTGCTGTTTCTGCTGACGTTGCGCCTGTCCGGCGTCTTGCCCGCGCTGACCGTTCCGAAACGTTTGCAGTACTGGGCGACGGCGGGGTTGCTGCTGGTGATCGTGCAAATCGCCCTCGGTGGCTGGGTTAGCTCCAACTACGCGGCCGTGGCCTGCATCGACTTCCCGACCTGCCACGGGCAATGGCTGCCGCCAGCGGACTTCGCCAACGGTTTTCACCTGACCCAACACATCGGCCCCAACTACCTCGGCGGGCAACTGGACAGCGATGCCCGCACCGCGATTCACCTGACTCACCGCATCGGCGCATTGATGGTCACGCTGGTGCTGCTCGGCCTCGCCTGGCAACTGAAAGTGGTGGGCATGACACGCCTCGCGGGGCTGGTGCTGATCGCCCTCGCCGCCCAAATCACCTTGGGCATCAGCAACGTGTTGTTCCACTTGCCGCTGCCGGTAGCCGTTGCGCACAACGCTGGCGGCGCGGCGCTGTTGTTGACGTTGGTGCTGGTCAATTATCACGCGCGAACCAGCCTGGTTCGGGTCAAACAACAATCCCCCGCGCGCTGGCGGTTCAGCCCGCGCAAACACTCAGCCGGGCCCATAACAATAAAAGGAGAGATGCCATGGCGACTCTGATCGGCGCACGTCACAGCCAAGCGATCTGGCGTGACTACCTGGAGCTGACCAAGCCGAAAGTGGTGGTGCTGATGCTCATCACCTCGCTGGTCGGCATG
This sequence comes from Pseudomonas sp. NPDC086278, assembly GCF_050280905.1. Lineage (NCBI taxonomy): Bacteria > Pseudomonadati > Pseudomonadota > Gammaproteobacteria > Pseudomonadales > Pseudomonadaceae > Pseudomonas > Pseudomonas sp. NPDC086278. Next base: position 16,289 of record NZ_JBNNWE010000035.1, on the reverse strand, counting down.
TTTCTCGCGACCCGCGCCGGAGTGCCGTGGACGGTGCTGGTGTTCGGCAATCTGGGCATTGCCCTGTGCGCCGGGGGGGCGGCGGCGGTCAATCATGTGGTGGACCGACGTATCGATGCGGTCATGGCCCGCACGCACAAACGGCCCTTGGCCGAAGGCCGGGTTTCACCGACGGCTGCGCTGACGTTTGCCTTGGTGCTGGCGGTGCTCGGTCAAGCGTTGCTGCTGGCCTTCACCAACCCGCTGACGGCGTGGCTGACGCTGGCCTCGCTGCTCGGTTACGCGGTGGTCTACACCGGATTCCTCAAGCGCGCGACGCCACAGAACATCGTCATTGGTGGTCTGGCCGGAGCCGCCCCGCCGCTGCTGGGCTGGACCGCCGCGACCGGGCATATCGGCGCCGAACCGTTGTTGCTGGTGCTGATCATCTTCGCCTGGACGCCGCCGCACTTCTGGGCGCTGGCCATTCACCGCAAAGAGGAATACGCCAAGGCCGACATCCCGATGCTGCCGGTGACCCACGGCGAGCACTACACCAAAATCCATATCCTGCTTTATACCTTCGTGCTGCTGGCGGTCAGCCTGATGCCGTACGTGATTCACATGAGCGGCCTGCTGTACCTGTTCTGCGCGCTGGGCCTGGGCGCGAGGTTTCTGCAATGGGCCGTGGTGCTGTACCGTGGCGTTCGGCCGCACGCGGCGATCAACACCTTCAAGTACTCTATTTACTACTTGTTCCTGCTGTTTATCGCCCTGCTCGTAGACCACTACTTACTGTTGAACCTATGACTCGAACTCAGAAAACCGTCTTCATCCTCGTCGCCCTGATCGCGCTGGTTCTGGGCCTGACCATCAATAAAGTGCTGTCCGGCAAAGGCCAGGGCGACCCGACGGCACTGATCGACGCCGGGATCATCCTGCTGCCGCAGAGCCGCAACCTGCCGGACGTGACGATGACCGATCAGGACGGCAAACCGGTGACGGTCAACGAGCTGAAAGACAAGTGGAGCCTGCTGTTTTTCGGCTACACCTTCTGCCCGGACATCTGCCCGACCACCCTCGCCCAACTGCGCCAGATCAAGAGCGAACTGCCGCCGGAAGCGGCGGCTAAGTTGCAGATCATCCTGGTCAGCGTTGACCCGAATCGCGACACGCCGAAACAACTGAAGCAGTATCTGGGTTACTTCGACCCGCAGTTTCAGGGGCTGACCGCCGCGTCGGTGGAAGACATTCAGAAACTGGCCAACGCGGTGAGCATCCCGTTCATTCCGGCGGACACCAGCAAGCCCAATTACACGGTGGATCACAGCGGCAACCTCGCGGTGATCGGGCCGGACGGCACGCAGCGCGGATTTATTCGCGCACCGTTGAACAACGCGAAGCTGGTGGCGCAGTTGCCGGTGATGCTAAACCGCAAATAGTCGAGGCTACACAACCCCCCTGTGGGAGCGGGCTTGCTCGCGAATACGGTGTGTCATTCAGCATCCATGTCAGCTGACCCACCGCCTTCGCGAGCAAGCCCGCTCCCACAGGGTCCGTGTTTCAGGCACAAAAAAGGGGACGCATTTGGCGTCCCCTTTCCATTGCTTTCAGTCAATCAGAACGCCGGCACTACCGCGCCTTTGTACTTCTCGAGAATGAACGCTTTCACTTCCGGGGTGTGCAGCGCGGCGACCAGTTTCTTCATCGCGTCGCTGTCCTTGTCGTCCGGGCGGGCAACGAGGATGTTCACGTATGGCGAATCGCTGCCTTCGATGACCAGCGCATCCTTGGACGGATCGAGCTTGGCTTCCAGCGCGTAGTTGGTGTTGATCAGCGCCAGGTCAACCTGGGTCAGCACACGCGGGATGGTCGCGGCTTCCAGTTCGCGGAAGTTCAGATCCTTGGAGTTCTCGGTGATGTCCTTGACGGTCGACAGGATGTTGTTCGGTTCCTTCAGCCTGATCAGGCCCGCTTTCTGCAGCAGCAACAGGGCGCGGCCACCATTGGTGGCATCGTTCGGGATCACCACTTTTGCGCCGCCCGGCAGCTCGGCCAGGGTCTTGTACTTGCTCGAGTAAGCGCCCAACGGTTCAAGGTGCACACGGGCGACGGCGACAAGGTCAGTGCCCTTGGCCTTGTTGAACTCATCCAGGTACGGCTGGTGCTGAAAGAAGTTGGCGTCCAGATGTTTTTCGGCCACTTGCACGTTTGGCTGGATGTAGTCGGTAAAGACCTTGACCTTCAGGTCCACGCCTTCTTTGGCCAAGGTCGGCTTCACGAATTCGAGGATTTCAGCGTGCGGAACCGGCGTGGCTGCGACGGTCAGGGTTTCAGCCGCCTGGGCAGAGAACGCTGCAATGGCTGCGAACGCGACGAGTAGTTTTTTCATTTAGCGAACTCCTTCTGGGCGCCATTCGTGGCGCCTGCCAGCGAATGGCCGGCTCATGCTGTTAATTTCAAAAGCTTATTTACGCGAAAAATGTACGACCAGCTTATCGCCAACGGTCTGCAGCACTTGAACCAACACCAGCAGCAACACCACGGTCACCACCATCACGTCGGTCTGGAAACGCTGGTAACCGAAGCGGATCGCCAGGTCGCCCAAGCCACCGGCGCCGACCACACCGGCCATCGCCGTGTAGGACACCAGTGTAATGGCGGTCACCGTAATCGCTGCGAAGATGCCTGGACGGGCTTCCGGCAGCAAGGCGTTGGTAATGATTTGCCGCGTGGTGGCGCCCATGGCCTGGGTCGCTTCGATGATGCCGCGATCCACTTCACGCAATGCCGTTTCCACGAGTCGAGCGAAGAACGGCGTGGCGCCCACCACCAGCGGTGGAATCGCCCCGGCGACGCCCAGCGACGTGCCGGTAATCAACACGGTGAACGGAATCATCACAATCAGCAGAATGATGAACGGCAGCGAACGCAGGATATTCACTATCAGCGACAACATCGCGTAGACGCCTTTGGCTTCCAGCAACTGCCGCGGGCTGCACAGAAACAGCAGCACGCCCAGTGGCAGGCCCAGCAGCACCGTGAACAGCAGCGAACCGCCAAGCATCATCAAGGTGTCGCCGGTCGCCAGCCAGATTTCGAACCAGTCGATATTGACGAAGAAACTTGTCAGAGCTTCCATCAGCGCAGCACCTCCATGTGGACGTCAGCCGCGGTGAAGCGGGCAAACGCCGCCTCCATGTCGCCGCCGGTGACAGCCAGGGTCAATTGCCCGTAGGGGATATCTTTGATGCGGTCGATACGACCGGCCAGGATGCTGTAGTCCACGCCCGTTTCCCGAGCGACGGTTCCCAGTAGCGGTGCGTAGGTCGCTTCGCCCTGGAAAGTCAGACGCACGATGCGCCCCGGCACGTGAGCGAAGTCGTCGCGCTGTTCGCTTTCGTCGATCTGCTCGCTTTCCTGCACAAAACGCTTGGTGGTCGGGTGTTTCGGGTGCAGGAACACCTCGGCCACCGAGCCTTGCTCGACGATGACGCCGGCGTCCATCACGGCCACCTGGTCGCAAACGCGGCGGATCACGTCCATCTCGTGGGTGATCAGGACGATGGTCAGCTTCAGCTCGCGATTGATCTCGGCCAGCAATTGCAGGACCGACGCCGTGGTCTGTGGGTCCAGGGCGCTGGTGGCTTCATCGCACAGCAGGATTTTCGGCTTGGTCGCCAAGGCGCGGGCGATGCCGACGCGCTGCTTCTGGCCACCGGATAACTGCGCCGGGTACTTTTTGGCGTGGTCGGACAAACCTACTCGCGCCAGCAACTCGGCCACACGCTGGTCAATGTCGCTGCGCGACAGCTCGCCGGCGAGGGTCAGCGGCAGCGCAACGTTGTCAGCCACGGTCTTGGATGCCAGCAAGTTGAAGTGCTGGAAAATCATCCCGACCTGCTGACGGAAGCGCCGCAGGCTGTTGGCGTCGAGCGCGGTGACTTCTTCGCCGTCGACAAAGATCTTGCCGCCGCTGGACTCTTCCAGGCGATTGATCAGACGCAACAGGGTACTTTTTCCCGCACCGGAATGGCCGATAAGACCGTAGACCTGGCCATTCTCAATCGAAAGATTGGTCGGGTGCAGGGCGGGAATATCCTTACCGGCGACGCGGTAGGTTTTGTGGACGTTTTGGAACTCGATCACGTAGCGAACCTTGTGGGGCGCGTTAGAAAGGGATCAGCGGTTAGCCGGGCGCGCATTTTAGCCTGTCCGTATAGAGGTTATTAGCATTTATTCCGCATTCAACCTTCGATTTGGCAATAACGCGATCAAAGGTCATAAAAAAGGAACGGCTAAAAACCCCATCAGTCACTAATAAGGCAACTCGACAACGCCCCCGGTGCCGTGCCTGGGGAATGCATAAGAATCCTGGCTACGGCGGGAATCGCAACGAGGAGTTTAGACCGATGAGTATCAAGAAGCCTGCCGCTCCGAAAAGCGCAATGGCCGGGACCGACACCCTGGACCGCGGCAACACCAACGCCAAGCTCGACAGCCTGGAAAAGTTTCGCTCCGACGCCACCGAACAGGCGCTGCGCACCAATCAGGGCGTGAAGGTTTCGGACAATCAGAACACGTTGAAGGTCGGCGCTCGCGGGCCTTCGTTGCTTGAAGACTTCATCATGCGTGAGAAAATCACGCACTTTGACCATGAACGCATTCCGGAGCGCATCGTCCACGCGCGCGGGACCGGCGCTCATGGTTACTTCCAGGCTTACGAAAACCACTCCGCTTTGACCAAAGCTGGTTTCCTGCAGGATCCGGGCAAGAAAACCCCGGTGTTCACGCGCTTTTCCACGGTGCAGGGCCCACGCGGGTCGGGCGATACCGTGCGCGACGTCCGCGGTTTCGCCGTGAAGTTTTTCACCGACGAAGGCAACTTCGATCTGGTCGGCAACAACATGCCGGTGTTCTTCATTCAGGACGCGATCAAGTTCCCTGACTTTGTGCACGCGGTAAAACCCGAGCCGCACAACGAGATTCCTACCGGCGGCTCGGCGCACGACACCTTCTGGGACTTTGTCTCGCTGGTGCCGGAATCGGCGCACATGGTGATCTGGACCATGTCCGACCGCGCGATCCCGAAGAGCCTGCGCAGCATGCAGGGTTTTGGCGTGCACACCTTCCGCCTGGTGAATGCCGAGGGTAAATCGCGCTTCGTCAAATTCCACTGGCGCCCTACCGCCGGCACCTGCTCGCTGGTGTGGGACGAGGCGCAAAAGCTTGCCGGCAAGGACACCGACTTCCACCGGCGCGACCTCTGGGAATCGATCGAGATGGGCGACTACCCGGAATGGGAATTGGGCGTGCAGATCATCGAAGAAGAAAACGAACACACCTTCGATTTCGACATCCTTGACCCGACCAAGCTGATCCCGGAAGAAATCGTACCGATCACGCCGCTGGGCAAAATGGTGCTCAACCGCAACCCGGACAACTTCTTCGCTGAAACCGAGCAGGTCGCGTTCTGCCCTGGCCACATCGTGCCGGGGATCGACTTCTCCAACGATCCATTGCTGCAAGGCCGACTGTTTTCCTATACCGATACGCAGATCAGCCGACTCGGTGGGCCGAATTTTCACGAGATCCCGATCAACCGTCCGGTAGCACCGTTTCACAACGGTCAACGCGATGCGCAGCACCGCAGCACCATCGACAAGGGGCGCGCGTCCTACGAGCCGAATTCCATCGATGGTGGCTGGCCGAAAGAAACACCGCCCGCCGCGAAGGATGGCGGTTTCGAGACCTACCCGGAACGCATTGACGCCAACAAGATCCGTCAACGCAGCGAGTCGTTCGGCGATCATTTCTCCCAGGCGCGGCTGTTTTTCCACAGCATGAGCAAGCACGAGCAGGAACACATCATCGCGGCCTACAGCTTCGAGCTGGGCAAGGTAGAACGTGAGTTCATCCGCGCGCGTCAGGTGAATGAGATTCTGGCCAACATCGACCTGGAATTGGCCAAGCGCGTGGCGGCGAACCTCGGCCTGCCAGCGCCGAAAGCCGGGACCGTCGAGGTGCCGAAAACCTCTTTGGACCGCTCGCCGGCCTTGAGCCAGGCCAACCTGCTGCCAGGCGACATAAAAACCCGGAAAGTGGCGATTCTTGCCGCGAACGGCGTCGATGGTGCGGCGATTGACGCAATGAAGAAAGCGTTGGAGGCCGAGGGCGCGCACGCCAAGTTGTTGGGCCCGACCTCGGCGCCGGTGAAAACCGCCGACGGCAAGTCGTTGCCTGTGGACGCTTCGATGGAAGGCTTGCCTTCAGTGGCGTTTGACGCGGTGTTTGTGCCGGGTGGCGCGGCGTCGATCAAGGCCTTGAGCGGCGATGGCGTGGCGCTGCATTACCTGCTTGAGGCGTACAAGCACTTGAAAGCGATTGCCCTGCATGGCGAGGCGAAGCAGTTGCTGGATGTGTTGAAGCTGGAGGCTGATGCGGGGTTGATCGTTGGCAAGGATGCGACGCTGATCAAGCCGTTTTTTGCCGCGATCGGGCAGCATCGGGTGTGGGATAGGGAGCCTAAGGCCAAGGCGATTCCGGCTTAGGTTTTGTATCGATAGGAAGTATGCCTTCGCGAGCAAGCCCGCTCCCATATGTAGACCGCGTTCAATTCAACAACGCGGTCAACTGTGGGAGCGGGCTTGCTCGCGAAGCTTTTAAGGTTTACGCGGACTCAAAACCATCTGTGCCGGAATATTGCGCAGAAGCTGCTTCTCAAGCTTCAGATCAAAATCCGCATCCAGTTTCTTCACCCGATTGGACAGCAACGTGGTCAACCACGGGAAATCTTCAGTGCGTGGCGCCTGAATGCTCACGTCACACTGGTAATTCACCACATCGGCGGCGATGGCATCCAGTTGTCGACGAAGTTTGCCCATATCGCTGAGGTTCAGTGCAACGGTGGTGCTTTCGGCAGTCGGGTCGATCACTTTGGCCTTTGGCCGGGCCTCGGCAGCCATGAGCGCAGCTTCGGCTTTATCCAGCTCGGCCTTGCGCGCATTGACGATGGCGTTATTCACCCCTCCGGTCAGCGCCGGGGCCTTGGGCATCAATGCCCGAGCGCGGGCCAGGGCCGTGGCGGCAGCATTCACATCACCTTTTTGCAGCACGATCTGGCTGCGACGCAGATAGGCTTCGGCCAGTTGCCGCTGGTATTGCTCAAGGGATTGATCGTTGGGCGACTGGGCCTGCAAGGCAGCCAGTTGATCTTCCGCCGTGGCCAGCTCGCTGCTGGCCAGGTTTTGTTCCAGCTGCGCGATGGCCGTGGCCCGTGCATCGGCGGGCTCGTTGGCCGCCGGGGGCGTGCTTTGGCATGCACCCAGTAGCAGCGAAAATGCGACAAGGAGCAGATAACGGGAGGCTAACAGCTTCATTCCTGCGACTCTCTATTTGCGCAAAAAACGAGCAAGTCTACACCCCTCGACGGGGCAGGACAAAACTCAGCAGAAACAGTGCGGCGGCCGTCACAACAATTGAGGGCCCTGCTGGGGTGTCTTTGAACCAGGACAACGCCAGCCCGCCACACACCGCGAGCACGCCCAGCAGGCTCGCGCCCAGCGCCATCTGCTCCGGCGAGCGGGCGTGACGTTGTGCCGCAGCCGCCGGGATGATCAACAGCGACGTAATCAGCAAGACCCCGACTATTTTCATCGCCACCGCGATCACCACGGCAATTAGCAACATCAGCGTCAGGCGTAACGATGCCACCGGAAGACCCTCGACCGTCGCCAGCTCTTCGTGCACGGTGATGGCCAGCAACGGCCGCCACAACACTACCAGCAACGCCAGCACCGCCGCGCTACCGCCGAGGATCCAGGCCAGATCGGTCGGGCTGATCGCCAGCAGGTCGCCGAACAGGTAAGCCATCAGGTCGATCCGCACTTCATGCATGAAGCTTAGTACCACCAGGCCCAGCGAGAGCGTGCTCGGCGCAAGAATGCCCAACAAGGTGTCAGAGGCCAGCGGCTGGCGCTGCTGCAAAGTCACCAAAAGCACCGCCAATAGCAGGCAACCCACGGTGACCGCAACGGTCGGGCTGACATCGAGCAAGAAACCCAGCGCCACGCCGAGTAGCGCCGCGTGGGACAAGGTGTCGCCGAAATAAGCCATGCGCCGCCAGACCACGAACGACCCCAACGGGCCCGCCACCAGCGCCAGCGCCAGACCTGCAAGCAGGGCGTAAAGCAGAAAATCAGCCATGCTTGCAGCTATCTCCATGAACGTGGGGTTGGGCCGCCGAGGGAGCGGTGACCACCGAGCCATGCAAGTCATGGGCGTGGTCATGGTGGTGGTGATAAACCGCCAGGCTTTGCGCGTTTTTGCCGAACAATTCGACGAACGCCGGGTCGCCGCTGACCTGCTCGGGATGCCCGGAGCAGCAGACGTGACGATTGAGGCAAACCACTTGGTCGGTGGTGCTCATGACCAGGTGCAGATCGTGGGACACCATCAATACGCCGCAGCCGTGACGGTCGCGCAGTCGGGTGATCAGGCTGTAGAGCTCGGCCTGGCCGGCCACGTCGACGCCTTGCACCGGTTCGTCGAGCACCAGCAGTTCCGGTTCACGCAGCAGCGCCCGGGCCAGCAACACGCGCTGCATTTCACCGCCCGACACGCTTTGCACCGGGCTATCGATGACGTGCTCGGCACCGACTTCCTTGAGGGCGGCCAAGGCGCGAGTGCGGTCTACACCGGGCACCAAACGCAAAAAGCGCAGCACCGAGAGCGGCAAGGTCGGATCGACGTGAAGTTTTTGCGGCATGTACCCGACGCGCAGCTTGGGCTTGCGCCACACGCTGCCGCTGTCCGGCTTCAACAGGCCGAGCACGGCGCGCACCAACGTGGTTTTGCCGGCGCCATTGGGGCCGATCAGGGTCACAATCTGCCCCGGCTCGACGCTCAGCTCGATGTTATCCAGCACGACTTGGCCAGCAAACGTGACGGCAACCTGCTCGAGGCGGATCAGCGCGTTGCTCATCAAGCCCCCTGGCAACCTGAACAGAGCCCGACCACTTCAACGGTCTGGCCTTCGACGATGAACCCGACATCCTTGGCGCTGCCGATGATCGCGTCGCTGATGGACTTCTGTTCGAGTTCAATGGCGGCGTGGCATTCGCGGCAAATCAGGAACTGCCCCTGGTGGGCGTGCTCCGGGTGATTGCAGCCGACGAAGGCGTTCAGCGAGGAGATGCGGTGCACCAGGCCGTTTTCCAGCAGGAAATCCAGCGCACGGTACACGGTGGGCGGCGCAGCGCGGCGGCCGTCCTGCTCGCTGAGTACCGCCAGAATGTCGTAGGCCCCCAGCGGTTTGTGGCTTTGCCACACCAGCTCCAGCACTCGCCGGCGCAAGGCCGTCAGGCGCAGGCCTTGACGCGCGCACAAGGCATCGGCCTCCGTCAGAGCGCTGTGCACGCAATGAGAATGGTCGTGGGGACGGCTGGCAATCGGTGTTTTAGGCATGAGCGGCGACGAGTTTTGTGAGAGACGTTATTATGTTACCCGTTCTCGCCTCTTCGAGTGGTCACCGTGTCCCGACTTTTTTCTATCTGTGTCGCATTTCTCGCAAGTTTCCTGATGATCGGTGCGGCTCACGCCGAGGTCACAGTCCTCACCAGCATCAAGCCGCTGCAACTGATCGCCGCGGCGGTGCAGGATGGCGTGGCGGTTCCGGAAGTCTTGCTGCCACCCGGCGCTTCACCGCATAACTACGCCCTGCGCCCCTCCGACGTACGGAAGGTGCAATCGGTGGACCTGGTTTACTGGATCGGCCCGGACATGGAAGGTTTCCTGCCTCGCGTACTGAATGGTCGTACGCTGCCAAGCGTCGCGGTGCAGGATCTACCGGGGCTGAAACTGCGTCGATTCGCCGAAGACAGTCACTCCCACGCCGAAGACGCCGACGAGCATGATCACGATCACCGCCCGGGCACGCTGGATGCGCATTTGTGGTTGTCGCCAGTTAACGCACGGGTGATCGCCAGCAAAATGGCCGCAGACTTGAGCGCAGCCGATCCGGCCAACGCCGCGCGGTATCAGAGCAACCTCAAGGCGTTCGATGACCGTCTGGACGCGCTGGACCTGCGCCTGAAGGCACGTCTGGCGGGTATCGCCGGCAAGCCCTATTTCGTGTTCCATGAAGCCTTCGACTACTTCGAAGATGCTTACGGGCTCAAGCACACCGGCGTGTTCAGCGTAGCGGCCGAAGTCCAGCCGGGCGCCCAGCACGTTGCAGCGATGCGCGCGCGGTTGCAGGAAGTGGGCAAGACGTGCGTATTCAGCGAGCCGCCGCTTCGCCCCCGCCTGGCGGAAACGCTGGTGGCAGGTTTGCCGGTGAAGCTGGCGGAACTGGATGCGCTGGGCGGATACACGCCGGCGACAGCCCAAGGGTATGAGCAGGTGCTGGAGAAGTTGGGGAATGATTTGGCGGGGTGCCTGGAGTCGCTGTAACCCACACACAGCCCCGTTGGTGGCCAGCGAGCTTCTTTGGTAAGGAGGCTTTTGTGGTGAAGGGGCTTCTGTGGTGAGAGAACTTTTGTGGTGAAGGGGCTTTTGTGGCGAGGGGGCTTGCCCCCGTTGGGCTGCGGAGCGGCCCCAAATTAGGTCAAACCCATCAGATTGCATGGGAGTGCTTCGCACTCCAACGGGGGCAAGCCCCCTCGCCACAGGCAAGCCCCCCTCACCACAGGGGAGCTTGTTGGCCACAACTTAAAGAGCGAAAGGCAACGGTGTGCTGACCTTCTGCCGTTGCGCCAGCCGCAGCTGAAACTCCATCGGATCGTGAATCAACACGTCCTGCCCGGCGAACGACTCGGCGGCAATCAACCGCGATAGCCAGAACCGCACGCACGCCACGCGCAACAGGGTCGGCCACAGCTCCGCTTCGACAGCCGTGAACGGTCGCAACGCGGCATAAGCGCCGAGCAACGCCCGCGCTCGCGGCCCGTCGATCAATCCATCGTCATCCGAGCACCAGTCATTCAGGGCAATCGCCACGTCGTACAACATCGGCCCCGAACAGGCGTTGTAGAAGTCGATCAAGCCAGTCAGGTGCGTGCCTTCGAACATCGCGTTATCGCGGAACAGGTCCGCATGGATATTGGCCCGCGGCAGCGCCAGGATCTTGGTCTTCTGCTCGGCGATTTCGTCCAGCGCCCGTTGCAGCAGATCGCTTTGCTCGGCATCCAGGTGCGAGAGCAATTGCTTGCCCTCCTCCAGCATCCAGTCCAAACCACGATCGGTTTTGCGCTTGATCATGTTGGCCTGAGTCGCCAGATGCAGATGACCCAGGAGTTCGCCGACCTGAGCGCAGTGCTGCGCGTTGGCGACCTTGATGTGTTTGCCCGCCAGACGCGGTTGCAACAGCGCCGGTTTGCCGGCCAGTTCACGCAGGGCGACGCCGTCGGTGGTGCGCAGGGCGTAAGGCACCGGCAGGTCGGCCTGGTGCAGCACGTCGAGCAGCTCGATGAAGAACGGCATCTCCTGAACCGGACCGCGCTCGACCAGGGTCAGGACGAACTCGCCCTGCTCCAGGCTGATAAAGAAATTGGTGTTTTCACTGCCAGCGGCAATTCCCTGGAAATCAAGCAGGCGGCCGAGCCCGTAAGGGGCGAGAAAGGTTTCCAGCTCGGGCCGAGCCAGCGGGGTGAACACAGACATGTTTTAACTGCCAGTACGGGCGCCGCTGCTTGAGCCGGCGCCAATTGAAATTAAGAAACTACTTCCACTCAAAAATTTTCCACGACGGAATCAGCATATCCGGCTGATCCGAGCGGATGAAGTTCGCATCGCTACCGTCCGCGCGCACCAGAAAGTACGGGGGTGCGCCTTTCGGAGTGACCTTGATCGCATACAGGAAACCGTTTTGACGGTACTCCTGAATGACTTTGTCACCTTCCGTGTGAATCGTGACTTCAGGCTCCGACTTCGAAACATCGTCCGCCGCCATGACGGCCAATGGTGCGATTGCAAACATGCCAGCCAGCAACAGGCGATTTAGTGTGCGCATGATAACCTTGTCCCTTTGTCGTCAACGGTCCCGCTATTCTAGCGCCGGCCCCGCCGAAAAGGTTGATCCTGCTCATGAGCCAAGCCCCCCTCGTCCTGGTGGACGGTTCTTCTTACCTGTACCGCGCTTTTCACGCCCTGCCACCGCTGACCACATCCCGAGGTTTGCCGACCGGCGCGGTCAAAGGCGTGTTGAACATGCTCAAGAGTCTGCGCAAGCAGTACCCGGACAGTCCGTTCGCCGTGGTGTTCGACGCCAAGGGTGGGACGTTTCGCGATGACATGTACGCCGAATACAAAGCCAACCGCCCAAGCATGCCCGATGACATGCGCGTGCAGATCGAGCCGCTGCACCAGAGCGTGATCGCGCTGGGCTTCCCGCTGCTGTGCGTCGAAGGCGTCGAGGCCGATGATGTGATCGGCACGTTGGCCCGCAGCAGCGCGGCCGCTGATCGTCCGGTCGTCATCTCCACCGGCGACAAGGACATGGCGCAATTGGTCGACGGCCACATTACCTTGGTCAATACCATGACCGGTAGCGCGCTGGACGTAGAAGGCGTGAAGGAGAAATTCGGCGTCGCTCCCGAGCAGATCATCGATTATCTGGCGCTGATGGGCGATTCGTCCGACAACATTCCCGGCGTTCCGGGCATCGGTCCAAAGACTGCTTCGGGCTTGCTGGTTGGCGTCAACGGCGGGCTGACCGAGCTGTACGCGCAGCTCGACATCGTCCCGACCCTGCCGATTCGCGGCGCAAAAACCCTGCCGGCCAAACTCGAAGAGCACAAGGAGATGGCGTTCCTCTCCTACAAGCTGGCGACCATCAAGATCGACGTGCCGCTGGACATCGGTCTCGATGACCTGCAAATGGGCCAGCCGGATCACGACAAGCTCGCCGAGCTCTACACCCTGCTGGAATTCAAGAGCTGGTTCGACGAGAACCAGCGCGACGCCAAGCGTTCAGGCCAGGAGATTGTCGAGGTTGCTCAGGAGCAGCCGGGCGCTGTCGAAGCGAAGTACGAAACCATCCTCGACATGCAGCGTTTCGAAGCCTGGCTGGGCAAACTCGACAAGGCGCCGCTGATCGCGTTCGTCACCGAAACCAACGGCACCGATGCTCAGCACGCGCAACTGGTGGGCTTGTCGTTTTCCGTCGCTGCCGACGAAGCGGCCTACATTCCGCTGACCCATTCCTACATGGGCGTGCCGGAACAGCTGGATCGCGACACCGTTCTGCTGGCATTGAAGCCGTTGCTGGAAAACCCGAACAAGCTGAAGGTCGGCCAGCACGCCAAGTTCGATACCAACATCCTCGCCAACTGCGCAATCGGCGGCGATCAGAACAACGGAATCACGGTTCGGGGCATTGCCTACGACACCATGCTCGAGTCCTATGTACTCGATTCGACCGCCACCCGGCACGACATGGACAGCCTTGCGCTCAAGTACCTGGGCCAGAGCAAGACCGACATTCAGGAAATCGCCGGCAAAGGCGTCAAGCAGCTGACCTTCGATCAGCTCTCCCTTGAGCTGGCCGGCCCGTATGCCGCCGAAGATGCCGATGTCACGTTCCGCCTGCATCTGGCCTTGCAGGAAAAACTGGCGGCAACGCCAAGCCTGGGCAAGGTGCTTAACGAAATTGAAATGCCCCTGATGCCCGTCCTGGCCCGGATTGAACGGCAAGGCGCGCTGGTGGACGCGAAACTGCTAGGCATTCAAAGCGTGGAGCTGGGCGAGAAACTGGTCGCCCTGGAGCGTGAGGCATTTGCCATCGCCGGCGAGGAATTCAACCTTGGCTCGCCGAAGCAACTGGGCGTCATCCTGTACGAAAAGCTCGGTTTGCCAGTCCTCAGCAAAACCGCCAAGGGCCAGGCCTCGACGGCCGAAGCAGTGTTGGCCGAGTTGGCGGAACAGGATTACCCGCTGCCCAAGGTGCTGATGCAGTACCGCTCGCTGAGCAAACTCAAGAGCACTTACACCGACCGCCTGCCCGAGCAGATCAACACTCGCACAGGCCGCATCCATACCAACTACCAGCAGGCCGTCGCGGCCACCGGACGCTTGTCATCCATTGATCCAAACCTGCAGAACATTCCGATCCGCACCGCCGAAGGCCGGCGGATTCGTCAGGCGTTCGTTGCGCCAAAAGGCTACAAGCTGCTGGCGGCGGACTACTCGCAAATCGAACTGCGGATCATGGCGCACCTGGCCAAGGATGAAGGTTTGCTGCATGCGTTCCGTAATGACCTGGACGTGCACAGAGCCACCGCTGCCGAAGTTTTCGGCGTTGAACTGAGCGAGGTCACTACGGATCAACGGCGCAGCGCCAAGGCGATCAACTTCGGTTTGATCTACGGCATGAGCGCGTTTGGCCTGGCCAAGCAGATCGGCGTGGACCGCAAACAGTCACAGGCTTACATCGACCGCTACTTCGCGCGCTATCCGGGGGTGCTGGAATACATGGAGCGCACCCGCGCGCAGGCGGCCGAGCAAGGTTTCGTTGAAACGATCTTCGGACGTCGTCTGTATCTGCCGGAAATCAACGCGAAAAACCCGGCCCTGCGCAAAGGTGCCGAACGCACGGCGATCAACGCCCCGATGCAAGGCACTGCGGCGGACATCATCAAGAAAGCCATGGTGGCTGTGGACAGCTGGCTGACGGCCTCGGGCCTGGACGCCAAGGTCATCCTGCAGGTACACGATGAATTGGTGCTTGAGGTGCGTGAGGATCTGGTCGACCAGGTTCGCAATGAAATTCGCGTTCACATGAGCGACGCCGCGAAGCTCGATGTACCGCTTTTGGTTGAAGTGGGCGTCGGCAATAACTGGGATGAGGCTCACTGAGCCGTCTGAACAGAGGTTTTCTGCTGCGGCATAGTGCCGCGGCAGAAAATCAGGAAGGGTGCTTAGTTCGGAAAATTACCCGGCTTATTTCAAATGGTTTTTTGAAGCGTCGGAACTAAACCTGTGAACCGCCACTCAGAGTTACTGAATGGCTGGTGAAGCCCTTCGATGCTCCTATGTTGTGTTAAGTGTTGGCAGATATCTGGACCCCGCCCTAGCGGTCCGGAACTTGAACCCCGGAACTTCCCCCTCCCCATAAGAAGTCCGGGGTTTTTTTTGCCCGCGATTTATTGCTCGGCAGGTTCCGAGCCTTTGTCCGCCAGCTCCATCCAGCCTGCCAGTACAGTGTAGGCGTCTTCCAGGCCCAAGCGTTTCGGGGCCGAGAACAACTGAATGCTGATCGCATCGCCCCAGCCTTTACGGATGTCCGACTGAACCTTGAGCAAGACGTTTTTCGCGGCGCCGTAGGTCAGCTTGTCGGCTTTGGTCAGCAAAATATGCATCGGCATGCCGCTGGCGACCGCCCAATCGAGCATCAACAGGTCGAAGTCGGTCATTGGATGACGGATGTCCATCATCAGAATCAGCCCCTTCAAACTCTCGCGACCACCCAGATAAGCTTCCAGGTGACGCTGCCAGTGCAGCTTCAACGGAATGGGTACTTTCGCGTAACCGTAACCCGGCAGGTCGACCAGACGACGATCATCGTCTAGCTTGAAGAAGTTCAAGAGTTGCGTGCGACCCGGGGTTTTCGAGGTCCGCGCCAGGCTGGCATGCGTCAGGGTGTTCAACGCGCTGGATTTACCGGCGTTGGAACGCCCGGCGAAGGCCACTTCAAAGCCTTCGTCGTCGGGGCATTGGTCGACTTTGGCAGCGCTGAGCATGAAGGTGGACTGTTGGCACAGGCCGAGGATGGGGTTCTTGAGTTGCATGGGATTTCCGATGTGGGCGGCGCCGGGAATGGACGCGGCAAGCGGTGTCGTTTCCGTTTCAGTGACGCCAGTATATAATGCCGCAGATTTTGTGTGCGCTTTGTCCCAGCGTAGGATGAAGTTCACGGGAGCGATTGACCTTGATTGCGCATCAGAACGCAGAACGCTCTCAACCCTGAATAGGTCGTTTGATGACGAAATGGCTGCTAGCTGCCGGTGTCTTGATACCGCTTTACAGCGCTCAGGCTACACAGGATCCGGAAGCTGTGTACAACCGTGTTTGTGGTGCCTGTCATTCCGGCCAACTCCCCATGGCCCCTCAAAAGGGCGATCAGGAAGCTTGGACGCCGAGGTTGGCGAAAGGTATGGAGACGCTGGTGCAACACGTGACCCAGGGTTTCAAGGCGATGCCGCCGCGTGGTTTGTGCATGGCTTTTTCCAGCCGTGGAAGCAAAGCGGCGAGGCCGGCATCCATGTCATCGGTGCGCACCACTTCGCGCATTTCCTTCATGCACTGATCGACTG
>NZ_JBNNWE010000034.1:0-55529 GCF_050280905.1 Pseudomonas sp. NPDC086278 | reverse complement strand
CTCGCGGGTATAGACCTTTCTTTCGTTCATGGAACCTCCAAGTTGGCGAAATCATATCGCCCTTAAGAGGTGTCCGGAATTATTAGGCCAGTTCAGTATTCCCCAATCGACTCGCTGGCACGGTCGAAGACCTCACCCTCATTCTCGCAGACGGTGCGCGTTTACCTTTGAACGAAATGCCCTACGAAGCAGAGATCGATCCCTCTGACATTCCGATCAGTCGGAATCCATCGTCATCGGGTCATCGCCCTGCTCCGACAAGCGATCAACACGGAGCTGAGGGCGTCCGGATGTCAGGTAAACATCCCTATCCAATACTCCTAGCGGCGGGCGCTGCGCTATTACTGGGAATACTGTTTGGAGTCAAACAAGCCAAACGCCTTCCTATTCGAAAGCTGAGGTAGTCGTCCTCCGTGAATTCCCTAGAGAAGCGCCCTTGGAAAGATCGGCGGTGAGAAAGTGCATCCTGTGACCCCTGACGGTCGTTACTTCGTTGTCAAAGGGCAGCTGTGGCGCTGTTCAAACCCGTCATTGGAAGAGGACGTGCGCCAGCGTCTTGTCGATGAGTTCATGGCAGCTCGACGCGAGGTGAAGAGAGCAAAGGATTCGGAAGACGAATCGCAGATGAAGCGCGCTCGGGAAAAGGTACAACTCGCCAAAGTAGCACTTGGTGAGCGGGGCCCTGTTTGGTGGGCTGATGGCAGTCCTGATTTCAATAGGTTCCGGGTCACTAACTCCCCTTATGCTGAATGGTTCAGCCTGCTTCATGAGTCTGATTAATCCTTGGCTCAAGGTAAATTTCCAGTAAATACTGCCGGCAGAAAACAAGACCTTCCAGGGCCCTTTTTCTACTTGAACCAATCTGTTCGCGCTTAAAACCTCGTCGAAAAAGCGGAAGCAAGACAAAGGATCCGCAGCGCCATTTATGCTCTGCGGCTGCTGCGTTTCGAGATTTGCGAAAGACGGAACGACTCAGACCATGTGCTTTCGAAAATTTGAGCGCTTCAAATTTCGAGGGTCGAGGAGAAATCTCATGACTGAAAAAAGCTCCGCTTCATCAAAAAAAAGCAAAGCGCTGGAGGATTCTGCCCTCGTCTCAGACGTGTCTGAAACAGGTTTAACAGATGACGAACGGGTCGTTAGGGAAGATAAGTTTCTTGGCGACGAACCACGTGTGGAACCCGGCCCAGCCGATTTGGAAAGACTTAAGGATTAACGTCAACTCCCTTGGTATTCGATGCGACCAATATTTCCAATAAGCGACATCCAGTACCTAAAATTTGCTTAATGGAGGTGTCACGTATGCGCCCGCAAACCTCATTCATATTTGATCTAGATGGCACGTTGACTGATAGCGTTTACCAGAATGTTTTCGCGTGGAAAACTGCGCTCGATTCAGAAGACATACCGTTAGCCATGTGGCGAATTCACAGAAAGATAGGTATGAGCGGTGGGCTAATGCTCAAGATGTTAGCCCGTGAGACCGGCCTGGAAATCAAACCCGACCAGGCAAAAAGGTTGAGCGATAAACATGATAAATCCTACAAAGATCTGCGGGGCCAGATTACCGCTCTCCCTGGCGCTGTAGAGCTTCTCGATACTCTAAACCGCGATCAGCTCAAGTGGTGTATTGCGACCAGCGGTGGCATGGACACTGCGGCGATAAATCTGAAGGCATTAGGACTGGATGTCGCGGAGGCCAATCTCATCACCCGTGATGACGTCAAGTATGGCAAGCCCGATCCAGACCTTTTCCTCGCCGCTGCAAGCAAACTCAATGTACCCATCGAAGATTGCTTGGTGATTGGCGACGCCATCTGGGACATGCTTGCCGCACGCCGCTGTAAGGCCACCGGTATAGGGCTGCTTTCTGGTGGCTACGATACAGGAGAGCTTGAACGCGCCGGTGCACTGCGTGTCTACGAGGATGCTCTGGCACTGCTGCGGCACCTGGACGAGGTGGCTTCCCGTCCGTGAGCAATCTGTAAGCACGCGGATAGAGTTAGTGTGCTCCCCGCTCGCGGCGACGTTCACGCATGCAGCCATGTCAGACGATTGATCGGGTAGTGCTCCAGTGTTCCTCAGAATCAACGATCCGAGGCATTGGACGCACCCGATACAACTGCGCCCCCACAAGGCACTCGTATACTTCGACAAGATTTACGCTGCGATAGAAAGTGGAAGCGCTTACAAGATCAGCCAGGCTCCACTGGCGCCGGCAGTGCCACTCTTGAACAGACAAAAAGCAGCATGCCTATCAGGATCAAGCCCCCTCCCCGCATCCATGTTTCCAGACTTTGCTGACTGAGCAGTACCAGGCACGAGACGATAGCAAGTACCGGAACCCACGTCGGCACCCGAAAGTGGTTTTCCGCAACCTCGTCACGGCGCAGGATTAACACGGACAAATTAGTGCTGAGAAACACAAACAGCAAGAGCAGGACGACGGTTTCGGCCAATGTAGCTAGCGTTCCCGTCAGCGTGAGTGCGATTGCTACAAGGGTGGTAGCGATGACTGCGATCCAAGGGGTGCGTCGCCGAGGCAGCACTTTGCTCAAGGCGGTCGGCAAAAGTCCTAGACAGGCCATACCATAAGTAAGGCGACTCGCCATTATCATGGTTAACAGCGCGCCGTTGGCTACCGCGATCAGTGCAATGAAGGCGAAGACTCGAGGCGGAATGTTTAAACCTGACGCCCGAACCACTTCAAGAAGAGGAGCCGACGTGGCCACAAGTTTTTCCATGGGCAGTACGGAAGATGCCGCGACGCCGACAGCCATGTAGACGACTCCGGCGGTTAGTAATGCGGCAAATAATGCGCGCGGATAAACTTTTCGTACGTTTCGAATTTCTTCCGCGAGATTGGCGGATGTTTCGAATCCTACGAAGGAATAGAACGCGATCAACGCGGCACCCAAAACCGCTAACATCGGGCTGATCCCCGGCTTGAACTCCAGGCTGCGACCCAAATCCGCTTCACCTGTACGGAAATACCAAGCAGCGGCAACAACGACCAAAAGAAGACCTGACAGCTCAATGACTGTCATGACTAGGTTAGCTCCTAAGGACTCTTTAATTCCCCTCGCATTTAGTAGCGCGATAACGAGAAGGAAAAGCAATGCTGCAATGTGAGACGGTACATCGATGAACGCCGCTAGGTAATCACCGGCAAACGCCAGCGATAACCCCGCCGCGCTTGTGACAGCTGCCGATAGCATGCAAAAGCCAACGAGAAACGAAATGAGCGGAGACCGGAACGCCTTCTCTGCGAAAACCGATGCGGCGCCCGCGTGAGGATATTTTGTCACCAACTCTGCGTAGGAACCTGCAGTAAGCATCGCGAAAAACAGAGCGATGAGCAGAGGCACCCATATTGTGCCACCTACCTCCCCAGCAATTGTCCCGGCGAGCGCATAAACGCCCGCCCCAAGAACATCGCCGAGAATAAATAGAAAAAGCATCGGGCCGGTAACGGCGCGGCGCAGCGAGTTCTTCGGCGGCGAGGTCTTCACGTACAACTTCCTGGCTTGAGAGTTCAACAGCGCATTCCCGGCTAGTAGCTAGGTGGCTTTACTTTCAAGCAATGGAAATTTGCGAGTGTCTAAAGTTCACATATCTTGGCAAAGTGTCGCGAAGAAAAAAGGCCCTCCCGGGGCCTTTTTTACTCAAACCGAAATCACTTGGTCAGCCAGGATTCGACGGTCGCGGAGCCGTGTTCAGCTTTCCAATCTTTCAACGTCTTGTGGTTGCCGCCCTTGGTTTCAACGACTTCGCCGGTGTGCGGATTTTTATAGACCTTCAACTGGCGAGGCTTGCGACTACCGGTTTTGGACTCGGCGGCTGGAGCGCGACGACCTGCTTGCGGATCAAGCAGGTTGATCACGTCCTTAAGGCTGTAGCCGTATTTTGCGAGCAAATCACGCAGCTTCGTTTCGAATTCGATTTCTTTCTTGAGGCCAGCGTCCCCCTTTAGGGCTTCTAGAGCCTGGAGCTGTTCGGCGAGATGTTTTTCAAGCTGGCGAAATTCGGCAAGTTTGGACATTGGAAATCTCTACGTGATGAGTTTCCTAACGTTACACCAAAACATCAATTCGCATGAAGTTGCGACGTTAAAGTTTTGAAGAATCGGAAATAGAACGTGGAATGCGATAGCGTCTCCTCTGATAAGTTTTGGGAGTAAATCGTTGGAGCTTCTCTCGGCGCCTTCTACAGCCCCAGATCTCGACTCAACTGATCCGCTTTCATTTCTTCGGTGGCCTGCCCCGCTCCCATTAGGTGCAATTGCAATTGGTCTCGCAAATGCATATTCAGACGAGACCTGAGCTCGACGTAGTCTGCGGTAGGGCCTGCATAGATATCACGACGTTTCAGGACGTCACGCAGTACTCTGATGCCATCCACGCCAATCCCTGAGGCGTGCAACCGCACGATAGGATCGAACCCAGGATCTCTTTTGAAACTACCGACCGCCTCTTCAAGCAGTCGCGCAAACGATATCTTGTTACATGCCTGCTGCGCCGAGCGCCAAACCTCAAACTCAATCTCGTCCTCCATCTACTCTCTCCAGTTGATCTACGGGCTGACTCGCACGAAGTTGTCCGACATGAGTATTTTTTAAAAAAATGACCCGTTGTTTGAAATCAAACTGGAAAGCAGCGGCTTACGCCGCACAGAGCCGATTTTGCTATGCCCATGGGGCAGTCGTACATCAGTGTCAGCAGGTTAATTCGCAGAAAAAAGCCAGAAGCAGAAGCACTGCAAGAGCAAAAACTTACACCGTTTTCCCCAGAAGGAACGGCGTAAGGAGGAGCGCCGAGATCGCTACTTTTCTGTTGTTCTCAAATATAAAGATCCGTTGCTGAAAAATTTTTTCAAGGGGCCTTCTGAAAAAATATTTTTGTTGACACAGCCCAGTAGGAATTCACGACTACTCGTTACTCGCTTTGCTCGAAGGGTGTGCGATGAGCGCATTCAAATTTAGGTGACCAGCAGCTTACAATTACACGTGCTGTAGAAACGCTTCGGTCGTCCAGGAAGATGGTGGATGAGCTTGATTCCACTCCTGCCGGTACGCGTTAGCAGGGAATGTGAATGTATTAAGGAAACTTTGATGGCGGTCGATTTGAAAAGCCTGTGGCAGCGCGAGCGTGCGAGACGTGCGGCTTTATGGGGTCTGGAGGAATTGCGACCCGGTGATGAACGCGCAAAATCTCACCTGAGCATTCTCGATGAGATTGATCAACAAGATCTCGAACAACCTCATGGGGAAGCTCAGGTCATGACAATTGAAGAGTTGAGAAATTCAGTGCCGGAAACGCCGTACGAAAGCAGCGACGGCCACCATTTCGTGATTGTTCTAGACCAGCACATTCCTCAAGTTTGGCGAACGAGATTCGAAGCAGCCAATGTACTCGCCGAACGTTTTTCGCAAGGAAGCTATGCCCACGATTGGCGTCGATTTCTGAGGGTCTGGATTCGAGACATGGAGCATCTCGTCGCCCACCGAGAGTGGCTTAAAATTGATTCGGTTTGATTTGAACGCAAACGCTGTGAGAGGTTGTTCAGACCTAGTGTGGCCACTGACGCAGTCAAGAACATGGGGAGGGTATACGCCAGAAACGAAAACCCCGGCTCTAGGCCGGGGCGGATGTTTCGTGGTCTTTGCAAAGAGTCGTAAGCTTTCGCTCATTGGAGCTCAGTGCCAACCGTAAATCGCAAATCTAGGATCAATGCTACAGATGGGTTGAAACTCGCGTCAACCCCCTTTATGCAGGCGCTTCCATACCGTGATTTCACCCATTAAAAAGCAATCCATTCAGACGACGATCCCGTGCTCAAGCCGGCCGATCAAATCAATCACGGCACGAGCGTCGCCCCCTGCATTAAGCATCTCCAGTGGTGCTTTCGAATTGAAAGCGCGCGATGGCGAACACAAGAAAACAGCTCCCGCCTGGACATCGCCCTCGAACAGCTCAACAGCTGACTGTACGACAGCAATCAACGCATCAAGGCGCGTGCTTTCGCGTACTGAAAAAAGCCCTGTCTTCGCCCTCTTCACCAACGTTTCAGCCGATATCCCCAGGTACATGCCAAGCGTTTTTTCATCCAGACACAGCAGGTCTGCCAAAGCTTGAAATGAAGAATGAGAAATCTGCCGGCGCGGGACATCATGATGTTCAGTGCCTGGCGAAGAAACACGTAAAACGGCCCAGATGTCTGTTCTCATGGGGGATGGTTGTCTACCTATAGATTCATCTTCCCTCGTCTGACAGTGACCAATTGATGTGGTCGGAACAACGTACACTCAGCCAACGTTCGCCTTCTAAAGTCCCGGCCTGCCCGCACACCTCGCAGGTCGACATCGACCGTTGTTCTGCAGCGGTAACCATTTCACGGCACGCCGAATCACCGCCAGAATAGTAGAAGCGCAATCCGCCAAACTTTTCCTTCACCTGACGCACCTGGATCTGACGCACCTCGGGGTGCGCATCCAAGTGAGCTTTCAGCGTGTGGCAGAGCTCATCGATTAAATTCAGCCAGCCTGGCAAACACCCAATCTCACGAAGCGGTGCGCTGGAAAAAAACTCCGGGTAGCGTTCACGCAAGATAGGTAATAAATTTTCAATCATAGGTTTCTTCTCCCTTTATTTGACCGGCTTGTATCGTAAAATTGGAACAACGTGGACAACTGCTCAACCAACGTAATTGCACTGACTTGACCATCCTTTCGCACTCGCCCTCAACAGTCATTTTCATCCGCTCTGACCACCGGCTGCATTCGACGTGACCATTTGGCTTGTGATCAATATCTGCGAACTTGGAAGTGGACCAATCACATCAACTTCCAACGACGAAACGTATCTTCCAGACGACTCAAAGGAATCATCGGCGCGCGCCAAGCTACCTGGGGGATCCCTAGATCCAGTAGCAAATCCGGCAACGCCAGCAGCAACCGAGCATCCGCCTGCAAGCGTTCAAACAGCCATTGCGGATCTGCCCTATGCGAGAAGCGAGCACACACAGCCTCCCAATCGACCGAACCTAATCGTTCAATCTGTGCTGGCCACCGGGTGATCCGCACTATGCCTTCAACATCCAGCAACATGGGTGCGAGGTCGTAAATGGGTGCAAAGCTCACTCGCTCTTTGCCCCGAAGGATCGAGAGATTTCCGCCATGATTGTCGGTGTTCCCGACAGCCTGGTTGATCAAATCCCGTCGCAAGTATTCGCTAATCATGTCCGGTATTTCAGACTCTTGGCCGGCAGCAATCCATGTTTCCGCTAGTCGATCCACGACGTCGAAATGATTCAAAAAACCACCTCGATCCCTGGCTCCGCATAATGAGTACATCGACTCGACTGCGATGCGCTCCACTCCTTGCGCAGAAAACTTACGATCGAATCTTTGCATCCAAATGCTAGGTATCTTCGATGCTTCGTATGCCAGCCCCTCGGCGGCGATCGTGTCGATCCTCAACTCGCCCAGCGCGCGGTAGAAGCAGTATTCGCTATGCAGGATGTCGCGATCTAATTGAGTGGCGGTGTTACGCGGAAATTTAACAAACCAGTGTTGGTACACATCAGCGTCGCGTAGCGCCCCCTCAGGATAAAGCTGCCCCGAAGGATCTTCGACCAGCAGCATTTTTGGAGCCACGCCACCGGCCCCGAGCGCGCCGATTATTGGACTTCCCGACTCCATGGCGCGGTCGAGAAAACCCATACCTTCCTGAACAACCTCTGCTCGCGTAGCCCCACCAGGTACTTTGGCTGCTGGATACAGCGGTTCGCCCGCGCTTTTTACGCGCATGTGTCCAATGGGAGCAGTTGCGAATTGCCGCAGCAGAAAGAGGTCAGTCGACATTCCTGGCGGTACTACCGCTCTAGCCAGTATGTGCCGACGTGCAGCACCAGCCGGGATGATATCGTGCAGAAAAGCTGGGGCAGGCTCACGCCGAATGTCCCATTCCAGTGGGAAGTTCGCACCGACGGCCGGCGCTTTAATCGTACCCAGCTGAATGGACTGATCGACAAGATATTCGGGCTGGTAGTGGATGTTGCACCGGCTCCGCAGGCTATCTCTAGGAGAATCGAAGCTGAGTACCAGTGCATCGCGCCAAAGGCCATCCGAGTGAATTTGAAGCGTTATGGATTCCATACTTCTCGGCAGATTACCGAAGCCTCACTGTGCCTGATCATTATGAGCCTGCAGAGCTACTTGGGGTGTTGCCGGTATCCCTAGACAGCGGCGGAATAGTTTCCCGATCAGCGTCCCTGATTCAATCCAAGGGCGAGCAAGACATTCCGCCTTTGCAGGGAGTTTCCCCAATCTTGCAAACCTAAACGGCGAGCTATGGTAAATTTGCATGCAGTGCTGCTCACGCCACTCGTTCATTAACGTCAGCATTTTTAAAAAGCACGTAACGCTTCAACAGCAGGCGCACTTACGTGCTTGCGCGCGCCACGGCCGGCCAGGATGTACAGCTTGTTTTTGCTTTCAAAAAAGCATCCGTGGAAGTCTTTCTGATAGCCAGTGACGAAACCATCGCTAGCTGGGACGCTGGCATCACTGTCGTACACAGCATGGCTGATGAAAAGTACAGTGGGCTGAAGTCCCTGCTTCCTCACTTCACGCTCCTGGGCCTCGGCGAGCATGACGTCGAGTAGCATCCAATTCCGGACAATGCAAAATGGCTGGCCCTCGAACTCCTCACGCGCCAGTTGAATGAGCTCACCGTCTTCAAGCTCAGAGCCACCTAGCATCTGGGCGGGGCCATACAGCACATCTTCAATCAAATCTGCTTGCACACTGTTGCCTTGTTTTCTAAAGATTTTCAAAGCGACACGGTTCCATACATCTAGACGCCGTGCATCGTGGGAGTTGGGTAGCCTTGGATGCCGACTGAAAAGCCTATAATTCGCTAGTGGATCATATTGATCTCGGGCATAGCGCCGTTCTCATGCCACCAGTGACAAACAACGTATCGGCTTCCGTTGTGAGTTTCACAAAGCTGATATTCCATAAGTTCGAACACCTTTACGAGCCTCGAAGTACGGATCTTTTTCCCGTCCTCAAACCGCCCGCGTGTTTCTGAAAAAACCACTCCGATCATGCAGGGAGGCTGGAACTCGGCGCAGCACAGGTAGCCTGTCACTTGTACGCCGAGATCAATTCTCTTGGCGTCCAAAACGCATGTTGGTAGAGCCATTTCTTTCTTTTCCTAAGCCTCTTTTATCGACCACGAGAAACCCACAAAGCACCTTAATGAACTCGATCGAAACGATCTAAAGCACCGTTCTGAAAAAGCCAGTGGGCAACGACAAAAATTCCACCATCGATTGTCGTAAAAACGTCGTAGCCTGCACGCTGGCTTTGATCTACAACGGGTAGTGCATGTATGGGTAAACCTTCCGGGTACCTTTGCGCTGGGTCACAGAACAGAAGACCTGTAATTTTTGGAGGGCGCTCCAGAGCGCACAAAAGGTACCCAACAACGTCTGGATCCGAGATTGCAACCTGTGCTCTCTCAATGACCGTTGGATACCTGTGAAACCTGAAGTCGGACAATTTTGCTCCGTACGTTTTGATCCAGTACATCCTGCCCCTCCTCCATCACCGATCAGATCTCTATCGTGAAATCCGAGATGAAGCCTGTGAATTCTTGGGGATAACCACGCGGATTTGAGATGAGCCGGCACCCGTCCAGTTCAATATCCACGGCACGGTGTGTATGCCCAAAAATCCAAACATCGGTCATCGGTCATCGGAAGCAGCGAGTGCCACCGGTTTGTATAAGCCGCACTCAAATGGTCAGCGTGCTTGTCCCCAGCCATTTCCGGGGTCGGAGAATTGCGTGACAACGACCTTTTTCCCCTCGAATGGATTGGCGAGTTCGCGACAAGAAATCAAAAGCCTCGTGGTTTCGTTCGATTACGTCCTACGGACGTAGCAGACGAAAGCGCTCCTCTGCTCTGATCACCTGAAAGTCATTCATCCACATACGCAGGTCACCATCGCTTCCACACCACGGGAATGGATGTCAATGTCACCGGCCAACACGACAATGTCTGCGTCAGTTAAAGGCGGCTCGAACGGGGCGAACTCGTTGTGTAGGTCTGAGTAAATCTGGATTTTCATGTCAAGCGACCAGTCTGGATTTGGCTGTATATTGAATACAGCTCTGTGGCATTGCGTGCGACCTATGGCCCCGCGTATGTGGCAAGAAAATTAGTCGCTTGCGTGATGCTACTGATTTGGCACATGAGCAGTTCTGCAAAATGGGCTGACTCTCGCAGCCAAAATCCCACACCGGAAATATATTACATGGATTGGGATTATTCAACGTGGCTTTATCCTTGAATTTGAGGATTTGTAATGCCGTTGAGAGATCCGCTCGCAGCTGTCATCCGCTTGGTAAGATCTGCGCGCGGGCTCGCGCGAGAAGATTTCCTTGGCCTTGTTGATGCCAGACACGTCTATAACGTAGAGAACGGCAAAATCAGCATCACACTGGATACGCTCGAAACACTCGCGTCCGGACTGAGCATTGACCCCATCGCTTTGCTCGTCATCGCGGCAAGCTATGAAAAGCAGCTTTCGCCCGAGGACTTTCTCAAACAGCTTGGGAAGGAAGCGAAGACTCTTCGGGAGTTGGGAGTCGTCGATGGGTTACCTAGCCAATTTAATAAGGGCGCTCTGGTACCGGGTATCGCCGGTCGACGTACCTCTGAAGAACAGATACAAGCAGTGCTCCGCTGCAAGGCTAACGGCATGACTCAGAAACAAGCAGCCGACACGTTGAGCATTTCAACGTCGACGGTGGGACGGATCTGGAAGCGGGAAAGCTGATGGAGGATCCGAAATTCGTCCTGAAATATCTGGCTTTGCCCTGCTGAATGATGATTTCGTCGATCTCTCATTTCCCCCATAATCCCCCTAAAATCACTCATATCCCATTGATTTATATCAATTTATATATGGAGTTCCAATATAGGCGGCTCTAGATAGAGCGTCTGAGGGTTGGTACAAAGCTTCAACGTTAAAGGAGTTGAGGTAAGTACCATGATTGAGTTAGCTCGCGAGATTGCTGGCATGGAACTTGGCAAAGTCATCGCCCTATTAGCATTTGCAGCTTTCGCCGTGGCTTGGAAAGCGTTGTCTGTCCTAGAAGCTCACTCCAAGAAGAAGGAGAAGGACAAATGAGGCCTTGGTCGCGGATGCCTGCCTGGTGGTCGAAGGAGATCGCAGACCTTCGCGGGGGAGCCGCGTCTGGACGATCCCAAGCGCTCCTGCGTGTAATGCTCGCGCTGGCAACAATGACTCCTAATGGCAAGTCGTATACCGTGATTTCTTCAGTCAGCGCATTGATGGATAAAACTGGTCTGAGCAGACCGATGGTGCGGCAGGCTATTGCTGATGCAACCCAACGCGGTTGGATACGCCATACCGCAGGCGGAGGCACTCTTAAATCGGAGTACACCTTGGTGTGTCCCCACTTCGAGGCGGAAGAAGACGGCTATTACTACAAAATCCCAAATTCCGAGGTAGTGAACCTGATCCCGAAGATTCCGCACCGTGGCGAGAAAGCTCTAGCTGCGTTGAAGATCTACATGATCCTGCTAATCGTCAGACCTAACCAATCACGGGTATCACTCATCAATGTGGAGAACTTGCGCGATCGGGCAGCTGTGCAGTGGCATTCGATGCGCGACGCGCTATCGATACTCGCAACTCAGGGCTTAATCATTGTTGATAAAGCGCCAGGCGATGAAGGATTCCAGGTGAAGAGCCAGTACATCATGCGCGGGAGGCTCGTGCGAGAAAGCATGCCGGCTTGAGTGCTGATAGCCTCCCACCTTTGTTGAGCCAGTAGCGGTTACTCTCGCAACCCACCACTAACAGCGCTCCGAGCTTGGTAGTCAATTCAACAAGTAGCCACGACTTAGGCTTCAATCGCAGTAGCTTGCCCATCAGCCTCATCCCAGACAGGGTAAGGCAAACCTTTCACTGACTTGTCCTCGACCACGAACGCCAGGCTATAACGAGCACGTGTAATCGCTACATACAACTTGTTTCGTGACGCCTCAGTTTTGTCCTTATCGAACACCTTGCTATCTCCACCGATAAATTTGAGATGTTTTTCTGGCGGAATGATGAGCACTCGATCAAAGCCTAGGCCTTTGCAGGAACCGAAGGTGTAACAGATAAGGTTACTTGGGAGGTACTTTGTACCAGTGGTCGACGACCAGCGCAGCACCTGAGGTTGAAAGGTTGCTAAATATTCGCTCACCTGAGACCGCTTCACGATGAATGCGCCATAGTGATGAGCCAACTCACCAGGTATCTCAGCAACGCCAGAGACGGTTTTTTCATACATCCCTGCATGGACAGTATCGGAAATATCGCAGATTTCCTGGATCGATCTGCGATTCTCTGGCATCGGATGCTTCTCGAATTTCATCTTACCCACGAAGTATTCGACCTTCTGCTGAGGCGTCTGCGGCGCCTTATGGCCAAAGGTCGTTGTATAGATTGTCTGCCGGAAATCGCCCACACAACAGATTGAGTCGACCATAACTTTGTTGAGCGATTTGATTACGTCGTAATCCCAACCGACCAAATCCTGCACTTCATCAAAAAAGACCCTCTGATAAATCTCCTTCAAACGCTTGGCCGGTGCATCTTTGGATAACTTCGCAATGAGGGTTGCGAGCTTTGCCAACAGTCCAGAGTAAGCCTTGGTTTTGCAGGGTGTCAGGTAGTGCAGCGGATTGATCGATCCGTCTTCCGATTTTTCAGACCGGCCTTCAATGTAGTAGGTCGTGCCTGGCATTAAGTGAGGGTTGTTCTCAGTGAACGAATTGGTCGTTATCCGATCTGGGAATACCTCGCTCTGATAGGGGCGCACCATGTCTTCAAGATAAAAAGAGAATAGTCCCTTGACGACGAAGTTCTCGCTGCTGGTGCCGTTGAGCTCGACAAACCGGGAGCGCAATTCCGCTTGGTTGTTGGTGGTATAGGTGACCACCAGTACCCGCCCACCGCCCTCGATGACCTTAATGGCGTCAGTGATGATCTTGTGCGTTTTGCCTGATCCAGCGCCAGCGATCCAGAGTTCGTTAGGCAAAGTCGAGCACCTCGTCCAAGAATGCTGGGTATTTGAAGTCCAGCAAACCATCAAAGAGCCTGATGGCCGAATCGACTTTGCGAGCGCCCTTGCCGTTGCCCTTTACGCTTTTAAACCACTGGATCAGATTCTCTCTTCTGTCTTCCAAGGTTACGTTTGCGTCGTACAGCTTGTAGGTCGCTGTCGATAAAACTTCTTTCGCAAACGCATCAAGGGTTTTGATATCGATCGCATTGGCATAAATCATCGCCGGCTCAAGCGAAAACTCTGCGTTGTTAACTGGAGAGAACAGTTTGACATTGGGGAACGCTGCGTACTCCAGACGTCGTTGCACAACGTTACCTTGATAGTCGCCGTCATTATCTTTGAGCACATGGATCTTCGTGCCGATCTCCTTGCCCACCTCAATGAATGTCTTGAACCCTACACCGTGCACCACGATGATATCGATCCCATCCTGCTCAGGCAGCCGGTTATGCTTTCGCTGGTAGATCTTCTTGAGAACCAATTCGTCCGACGGCCCCTCGACCAGAATGACCTTGCCAGACAATGCCACCCGCAAGGTATCGTAACCAGGGAGACGCTTGAGCGTCTTCACCACTTTGGGGTCTAGCGTGTGCAGCCTTTTGTAACCTGACTGCACAAGGCAAATCTTGTCGATGCTGAGCTTGTTCAGTACATAGGAGCTGTGGGTGGTTAGAAACAGCTGCTTGTCGCCCCGCTGACTTTCGACGTACTGCACCAGCTTGTTCAGATTGGTGTGAGACAGATGGTTTTCTGGCTCTTCCATCATCACCAGATCGATATCATGGGCCTTGTTCTGGATGGCCAGCTTGATCTGAACATTGCTTTGCTCCCCCTTACCGATGAAGTGAAACGGCACATCATCAACCTCAAGTTGCAATCCAGTCTGGATGGAGCCCGCTGGTAAAGTACTTGCCGCAATGGTGAGCTTGCTATCAGTGATGAGGTGGCCCGCATCAAGGTTGGCATTGACCGTCCTGACCTCTCCGGAGTTGTTAAACACTTGTAGGTTTTCACGATAATTGAGGGTCAGTTTTACCAACTCCTCCTTCGCCAGAGCAGTGTTAAGGATACTGGAAATGTACTGATTCTTTCCCATAGTGGGATGAATGCGTGTGGGATCTATGTACAGCGCCTTGAATTTTTTCGCGATCGATTTTATCGGGTTCCAACCGAAATCGAGCCAGTCCAGCTTGTAGAACTCAACCGGAATGCTGGTGATGTTGGGCTTGGTCAGCAGATAGCTCTCATATACCGCCTCCAACGACGCATCAAAACACGCTTGTACCACGACGCCCTGGGCGTCTGCCTTGAGGCTATTATTCGCGCCTCGGTACTCCGGTACACCTTCAATGTATGCCTCTATAATCAGGCTAGGCAGGTGCTTCGAGGACTTGTCGGAGGCGAGGAAAAGATTAACGGCATCCTGATTGAAAAGATCAGGTGAGAACTCCCCGTTGAAGGGCCGACCTCGGTGGTTGTAATTGAGCACAATTTCCAACGCTTCTAGGATCGTGCTTTTACCTGCGTTGTTATCGCCGACGAAGATATTTACGTCGTCGTTGAACTCAAGAAGTTCGTCACGAAATTTCTTGAAGTTGATCAGCTTGATCGATTTAACGTGCACTCTAAATCCCTCTAGACAGCGTTCCATGATGGCGCATCGCCAAGTCAATGGAACGGTACCTTGGGTAACGCCAACTGTCCATTTAACGAATTGCTAGCGGAGCTCAAACGCGGCATTTAAGCCTTAGGAGCTTGCGACCAATTACCACCTCCTGCCGTGCGCTGAATTTTTAGCCTTGCTCGGCTTGCAAGGTTGCAACCATTCGCCTGGTAGCCCCACACGCGTCGTACCAAGGCGTAACTTGATGTTGCCCAGTATGATCAGCGGGGGCTCGTCATCGCAACGCGGGACTCACATCAGTCGCGGCTTGCAAATACCCGTATGCTTTTCCAGAGCACGACCAATCCAGCGTGGAGGAATCGACATGTTGATCAAACTCGAACTGAACACGAATGACGCCGAAGCACTGCTGCGCCATTGCGATGCCTTTCAGCCTGGCTCCGGCGACTATCGAGAAGATGCTCGCTTGGCGGACGCCCTGGGGACTCTGGGATCTGCCATCACAGACGGCATGAACACGGAAGAGTCGATGGAGACGGTGGATCCGAGGGTGCTGGAAGCCGCGACCGCCCTGTTTGGTGACCCTGCAATCGCCATCGACTGGTTGTTCAAACCACTGCGGGCTCTCGGTGGCAAACGCCCGCTTGATGTCGATATCGAAGCAGCTCTGAACCTGATCGGAAGGCTTGAGCATGGATTTGGTGCCTGAAGACCTACCGACCTCGATAGGTCAGTAGACTTTCCAATGCCACCGGTCACTACGGGGCTGGCCGTACATCCACGGCCATGATCGCCCCGCCCTGTCTCTTACTGCAGCTCACTCACACTCGCGCCAGAGGCCTTCTGTATGGCACAGGCGAAGTTGTGCATCGAATGGTTTTTAACAATGTTGATACCACCCAGCAGGCTGTAGCGAACGCCTCGGATGGTGGGGTCGACCCCCGATGGCTCAACGAACAGGCTGGTGAACGATCGCAATAGCGCGAGAATCTCACCTCGCTCGTAGATCCTGTCGATGGACAGCCCCACACGATTCACGTCGCGGGTTGCCGGATCCACGCTGAAAAAACCCGTGACCGGGGATGGATCAAATGCGTAGACCTGAGTCACCTTCAAATGCCCGGGAGAAACAGGCAGGGCGTAGGCAAACTGCTGTGCGAGACCACCCCCTAAAGAGTGGCCTGTTGAAATGAGCGTTGCATCTTTCAACCACTGGCCCTGCTTGGATTGAGACCTCTTGGCAAACTCATCAACAAACGCGGGGCCGAACCCTCTCACCAGGAGGGTGTACTCATCGTCGACATTGAACGTGATCCAACGAATATTAGACATCCAATCCTTTCCGCTTTTGGCCTCAGTTCCACCGAACGCCACCACGACCTGTTTGAGCTCACGGTTCTCCCAAACTTCGGCACGCAGGTGGGATTCACGCATCACGTTGTCCAGATGACCATTCGCGATTGGAAAATCAGTCCAGCGCCTCCACCCATGGCTCGCCACGACTTTTTCCGCACTGGTTGCAGTACAGATGTCCTTGGACTCTCCATCGACAGCTCGCGCATAGGCGACGTCGGACAACCAGGCATACTGCCAATGGGTTTTAGCTTCGCTCTGATTGGGGAATGGCTTACCTAATAGTCGATGGCCCGGCTCGCGGACTACGACTTCATCGGGTGTCTGGTTGAACGCGGCACAGCCGCTCAGCACTATCGGTATCAGCAAAAAACGGCCAAGCATTAAAAGGCGGTGAATCCCCATCATCACTATCCCTATCGATGGTCAGAAGAATTCGAGCACTTCCCTGCTCTCGATGCAGATTGCTACAGATTATGGGCAATCAGATGTCACCCTTGGTAATTGAAGTTTTGTTGAGCGCGGACGCCTAACGTCCGCTTTTTGACGCCATCATCGTCAAACAGCCGACGCAGTTTGTGAAATAAACGACGACTGCGTGGATCAGAGTGGCCCCAACTTTCAGAGCATCCATGATCAAGACCGCAATTTCCCTGCGCCTTATACAAGACGTGATCTGAATGGGTGGGGCTCCGTCAACACGTAACGGCGAAGCCCTGAACACTACCCTCTGAACAACACCGAAAGATCCAGCTGGGCGTTGGCCAACTGACTGATCTTCCCGCCGATCTCAGCCTACTTTGCATCGCGGCCCTCTCCCCGTCACTAGCGAGCTGATCATCTGCGCTCGCGGCATCAGCCGCACCCTGAAGGCCCCTGGAGAGCTCCTGAATGGTGAGAGTCATCTGCTGCATGGCTGATGCCGACTCTTCAGTCTCAACAAGCTGACGTTCGAGCCTGGCGACCTGAGCCCGGGTAATTCCCAGAGAGTCGCTGGCATAACCCAGGAGAACCTTAGCATTGATCTGCGCCCGACCTGCCAACGTGCGCATCCTCACACCCAACTGATGAAGCGCGGCTTCCAGGATGGCGCCATGACGAGACTTGTCTACGTACACGTCAGCCAAGACCGGTGAAGGTACGAGTTCATCCAGTTGCGTAGCTGAGCTTGGTGCGCAGCTGCGCCCTCCAACCCATTGGGATACTACCGTCCAAGCTACACCGATGAGAAGTACAACACCCCACGTTGGATCAAGAGCTTTGACGGTCATCGCAAGGCCCGTTGACAGTCCAAGGGCGATCACCGGTAGGTACGAGAATAGCGCTGAAATACGTGGCAGCGAGCTGCCAGTGCCGCTGGGGCCTAGATTGTTATAGACCTTCTCCGCGCGGCGCTGCACCACGGGATCAAGCGGGTGATAAAGCGCGCCGAACGCAAAAATGTTGCCCGCTTTGACCAGGGGCATGAAGTACGCCTCACACCAGAAGGTTTGGCCGTCTTTCGACCTTCCACGAATGGGGGCGCAAAACGGCCTGCCACTGCACAACTGCTTGTAGCCCTCATCCATCAGTGCGCTTGGCATCAACTTGTCAAAGATCAATTGCTGGCTCTTCCCCATGACCTCGTCGCGGGAATACCCGCACATGGCGAAGTACTCATCGTTGCAATCGATGATCTCTCCCTGAAGGTTAATCCGGGAGAACGGCAGCACTCCCATTACGCTGATGTGTTCAGGCGCAGATCTTTTAACGTCCGGCACAGCCATTCCCCCAAAACTGTGGATAGCACATTGGCGACTCCTCTCATTTACATATGTCGCGGATGTCGTCAGCCATCACGCCGCTGCGAACTGGCAAGTCAGTCCTATGAAGATGACCGCCTAAGGGGACGTTCGCCCACCTGCATGTAGCCCGAGAGCTCACGGGATGCCTGATGATTAGACCGTTGCCGACGTGATGGGTCTATCCGGTTTGTTTGGGAAAACAAGCCATTAAATCAATGCGCCGAGCATCAGCGGGCCACACAGCACGCAAGGCACGGCGAGCTACATTGAGCTTGGGCAATTGGGATAAGGTTGTGATCGGTTCGCAGACAACCCGCTGTCTGTAGCTTCGCGACCCTGAGCCGGATACAGAAGAAAGGAAAAAAAGATGATGAACCCGGAACGAGGAGACCAACGAGTTCATCACCTAAAGGTCACAGGCTATTAATCAGCAAACATATGCCGGACATCGCATCCGCCCCAGAGGAGTTTGTGAAGTGCGATGGACGACAAAAACGGCGGCAAGTGTCTGGTACCACTCAACCTCGTTAACCGTCTGCTGATGCGGGGTAATTGGCCTACTTCCCAAGTATGTCGATTTCCTTCATGTGCTGCGTTGGCCAAGCACGAAGGGGGATTTCACCGAACACGAAGGGAGAATATCGGTACGGGTGATGATTGACCTGGCTTGGCCTCACCGTTGATTGTTCCGGGCCGTTTAGTCCAACTCCAGCAGTCGGCAAGCAAACGCCTTGGGCGTAGACTGCGCGATTTTGAGCACATGGACGTCGCGATTCCTGAAGATGATGGGTGTGCTAATAGAGGCGAACCCTGCGAGCCTCGCTACTTTCTCGGTTCCGCCACCTGACATGCCCGTTCCCATCACAAGATGAATGTACAAGCGCGAGGTCGCCAGGATTGGGCCTGAGCGATCGGGGTGCGTTCCGCTAGAGACATGGCTTCATGCCAGCACAAAGTGCCGCGAGATCTCAGTGCCTCATGGGTCGGGTTGGGTTCAAGCAGGCCTTCAGTCGAACCTCATCCCTTCAGCCATGACCGTTTGTCGGGTGCTTGTAATTTGCGGGATGCATCGAAACCTGCCAGCGCAATGGGCGACGGGTTATTAAAAATATTTACCAGCGGAGGTCTTTTGGTGTGCTCTTGAGGTCAGAAAGCGGTTGCAAGCAGGCTCGCTGACGATTGCGAGCAACGCGTAAGCGATCGGACAAGGCCACGGGAATACCGAGATAGGAAGAAGCTGCGCGCAAAAGCGCATTAAAATCGACCGCTTTAGCACTTTTTGCTATTTTAAATTTTACTTTACAGTCAATACCATCCGTTTCGCCAGATTAGAACACCTTACCGGAGACTTGTCAATATATGCGTAAATCGAAGATTGGGCACGGTCTGAAACAGTCAAAGCCAAAAGCGGCGACAAAAAAGCAGTCCGCTCCCGGCATCAGCATCGTGTCGATGAACAGCCTAACCCTGATTAAATCGGAGCCGCCCAGGCTATACGAAAACGCAACTGGTGCCCCACTGGGCTTCTACAACGACTTCTGCGAGCACCTCTGGGGTGAGATCGGCTTGCGCTATAAGCGCAACTCGGTACTCGGCATGGAAAAGGGTGGGCGTTTTTTCGCTGAGTTTCTCTACGAAACCGGCGCCCTCTCTGGCAGGCTCGACTCGGCCACAGCTTCGAAAACTATGCACCTCTTTTCATCCTACCTCGTTAAGGGCGATGAAGCGAAAGACGCGATTGTCCGTCAGGCATTCCTGCGGACAGGGCGGACAAAGATCAGTGCGAGTTCTGCCGGTCAGTACATTGCAGGAGCCAATCTCATGCTGACGGTCTGCAGCGAGATCACATTCGAGCAAGCTGAAATGATC
The DNA here is from genome assembly GCF_050280905.1 of Pseudomonas sp. NPDC086278. Taxonomy (NCBI): domain Bacteria; kingdom Pseudomonadati; phylum Pseudomonadota; class Gammaproteobacteria; order Pseudomonadales; family Pseudomonadaceae; genus Pseudomonas; species Pseudomonas sp. NPDC086278. Next base: position 35,748 of record NZ_JBNNWE010000034.1, on the reverse strand, counting down.
TCCGTCCTGACCGACCTCAAGCCTCAGGTACCAATGAGTGCGCTCCCAGAACTGAAGCCCAGAGTGCGCAGCTCCCAAGAAATGGCTCAGATCCACGCAAATACGCTACAGGTCAAACCCAATCTCTCGCCGGCTGCTAAGACGAGCAGTGGCGGCTTGCGCCCTCCAAAAGCCGACAAAACCCGAACAACCAAACACATTGGCATTTCTCATATCCTCCCGATGCTTGAGCACGCTCCGACACCAGTCGATGGCTTGATCTGGGCCATGGGACTGGGCAGCCTCAGGCTCTCTGAATCGGTAGGGGTTCGTTTGGAGGACATTGACGTCACCAACAGGATCCTTCGCGTCCAAGATCCCCATGGCTTACGTGATACCACCAACAAGGAAAGCTTCGGATTCAAAGGCCGCAAGACTGCCGTCGTGACGATGTTCGAGCCGTTCAAGTCCAGGTTTTGGGAAAAACTGGGTGAATACATGGCTGTCCGCCCACATTCCGACAGTCCATGGCTATTGCTTTCACTCGATGCTGAAACCTACGGTATGCCCCTGTGCGAACTCAAATCCAGCAGCGTGAACCGAGCGATCAACCGGCGCATCCAGGCTACCCAACGCAAGCTTGACTTGCAGGCTCCCCAGGGCAACTACTCGTCCCATGACTTTCGTCATTCCTTTGGTATCTGGGCTCGCAACTACGTGACGATTCCGGGTCGGCCCAAGCCAGGGCTCGACCTCCCTGAGATCCAATTGCTAATGGGGCACGCCAGCCTCCAAAGCACAGAGATCTATGCCTCAGATTTGGGTATCCATACGCTCGTAGAAGTCGATGCGTCGAATGAACTCATCTACGACCTTGGTGCAGGCAAGGATATCAACTTCTACCGTGGCCAAGCCTATGCGCGCCTGGGCAAAGAGCTCTTGAACAAAGGGCCATTAGCGTGATCAATACCACCGATAACCCGATCCTTCACAGCGACGACGCCCTTGAGAGCGCTGTAACCTTTCTGCAGGAACTGGCTGATCAAGCGATGGCTTGCGAAGCCAACCCGGGGAAGGCCAATCCCGAGCTATTGAAGGATCGTCAGGCCAGGCATCGTCTGGCGACCTCTATTTTTTTGAGGGTTCGCAAAGGTCGTCCTTTGACGACCGATGAGCTCAATGCGATGCATGAGCTCTGCATCACGTCCGACGGCGAAAAGGAGGATCCAGAGCAGGCCAAGGATCTGTACACCGAGCTCACGGGCGAAGAGGAACCCGACATCATGGACGTCAGGGGACTTCGCGTCCCGCTTCGGGCCATGTTCGTGCGGTTGTGGGCGAAGGGGAAAGTCACCCTCCCACACAGCTTCCACGTAAACGGTGTTTGGGCTAAATATCCAAAGCTTAAGGAGGAGTCGGAATCGTTTATCTACAACGTGTCCCAATCCAAAACGGAATACATTCATCGCAGCACCCGGGCATTCCAATATCGTGTTAACTGGCATGACGCCCTAGACATGAGCTTTGCCGAACTTTGGGACTCTGCTCCTGCAGTTGTTGACAAACAGCGCAGCATCCGCAAAGAACGGGGAGGCAAAACAAACGATTTTGCGTACTTGGCATGGGTTCACTGTTTCGCAAAACAGTACCCTCTTATCGTAAGCCCGGAGCAAGCTCGGGTATTGGAAGGTTATCATACTCACTTGAGTATGATGTTGGTCGAAGTTTCCAGCGAAGAGCACAGGAAAACCTACAAACAGTTCGTAAAGTACTGGGGAAAGTTGGCAGACCAGGCATCAAGGGGCGAATACATTCGGCGCAATCGAATTCGCTATAATACAGGTATGGATGGCCGCAAGAGCAAGGCAGAAAAAAAGGCCGAAAAGAAAGCACGTCAAGAAGAAACCAATATCTGGAATGCGCTAAACGTCCTCTCCCCTGAAGAATATTCAAACTTGCCTGGGCGCAAGCGTCGCTCAAGAGACGACTATAACTGGCTCGTAGAGTACTACCGTTCGGAAGCTGACCCAGATATCGCCAAGAAACTAAGTCGATGGGTAAGGGTCGGCGAGCTACACCTGGCCCACGCGGAAGAAAGATCGAATATTGCCGCCCGCCGACAAGAAGTCGGCTATGTTCACATCTTGATGGACTACTTGGGGATCTACCTTCCAGCTTGGCTCAAAAAGCATCCCGAGAGCGCTGTTGAATTCCCCGAGTTCATCGAAAACTTCTACCGTTCCATATTTTGGCGACGCACCAAGAACCAAACGACATTCACCCACCCTCTTGAAAAAACAGAGGCGGTACTCCCTCTCACCTTGCTTCAGTTTTACGATCTCAAAAGGACGCAGAAGACCAGAGCTACCTTCATCAACGTTGTCTTGCGATTTTTCGAGGTCGCTATCCTTAATGCGTCTGAGATAATGCCAGACGGCGGAGTGCTGGTTGACAGCTTGTACAAGAATCCAGTGAATAAGAAGCTGGATTCAAATGGGAGTGGCCCTGCAGGAAAAAGCGACAAAATTCCTCTGCCTATTGATTCCATGCTGATGGTTGAGGCGTACATGCTGGCACTCGATGCCATCGGCGTTGAACTCCAAAACAACTGCCTCAACGGCACTTACACTCACAATCAAATAACGGAGATCAAAAATAGCACCTGGATCGACCTCAAACGCTTTGGCATTGCCTACACCCTGAAATTGTGGAGCCCAAGCGACACATCCGAATCGGTAGAGATCCCACTGGATAGGGTCATCAATGCCTATTCGTGGCGCAATGAAAAGTATCAGACGTCTCAGGATTATGTTTTTGTCCCCTGGCTTTCTCAGCTCAGGATGCTCACGATCGCGCTTTTCTCGGGACTAAGGTTGCAGAACTGCCAGTGGCTCGACGTCAGGGATTTTGACAAGTACTACGACCCATCCCTGAGAGGCAGCATCGGAAGCTGCATCCTATTTGTAAACACTGACAAAAGTGGCAACAGTCGGCCTATTACTCTGCCGTACAAAGTCATGGACATACTTCTTGAGGAGCGTAATTTCCAAATCAACCACTACCAATCCAAATACGACGGCATCTCCTACCAGAACGACCCTAAAAACCAAAGCAACTACGGCCTGATTCATCCCCTGTTTCGTAGCCCGTGGCTGGGAAGAGGCCTTCCTTTTTCCGACAGCTCATACCACCTCAAATGGATACTGATCCTGAGAGGGTTCCAGGATATCTACAACAGCTTTGTTCCCGCTGAGCGTCGACATACATTCGTCGAATGCGACACCAGCGGGGAGTGGTCGGCGGTGCACACACCGCATGCACTGCGTGCTACATGGATCACTCACCGTAGGCTATACGCCTTCCTGGACTACGCCATCATTGGCGGACAGGTCGGTCACGTCAATAAACATACCACCGCACATTACGTGGTTCCAACTTCCCAGGAAACGATCGCGCGCATCGATGCAGCCAACATGAGCGTGTCCGACCGCGCATTCGCTGCTCTCATGGGCCGACCTCCAGCTCCCTCTTCACCTGAGTCCGCATTGATGCAAGGCTGGGCGCAAAACAGGGAGGCTGTCATTCGCGACCAGCATCTGATCTCGGTGATCCCAGAGATCATGGATGTCGACGAAACGGGTGTCGACCTGATTGCGAGCGACAAAAACCGACGCATGAAGTTCATGGACTGCTGTATGTGTCCACGCGATGGCGACTGCCCTAAAAAGCTCTTGGATTTTACCAAAAGCACCCGAACATGCGGCATCTGCCCATACGCCGTATACGGGATCGATCACCTCCCAGGCCTGAACGCGAAAGTCCGTGACTTTGCGAATCGTGCCGACCAGTTCAAAGCCAGGCTTCAGAAGACCCATAGGCTTCAGCCCAAATCTCCGGAAATTGAGGTGATCCACGAAGACCTCTCCCTCTGCATGTTAGAGCAAGCTGGGTACCGACAAGCCATCCAAATCTTGGAGCAAAACTGGCGAGACGAGAAATTTCCGAACGGTTACATCACACGGCATCGCGATCTGGGGAACACCATCCGTCAAAGTGTTGATATGAATGACCCCAAACAACGAGTCGTTTCAATGTTGATCGATGGGTCACAGTTCCCTGGCTTCGCTTCAGAGCATTATCCGCTGATCTTGGATGAGCTAATACGTAACCCTGACTTTATGCATATCGCCAACCAACCGGTTGACGAAAGGGAAATCTACATTGGCCAAATATTGTCCATCATGGCTGGGACAGGGGTCTCCTTTGAAGAAATATCCGCATATGCGCTAAGCAAGCCCTCTTCACTACCCCGCCGGGTCGAAGCGATGGCAAGTCTCCACTGAAAATGAAGAGGAAAAGTCAGAAAACCAGCTTTAAGGAGCAACGAGGCGCCGCGCAGCTTAGGGCAACGATCAGCCGCATCAATGCCGCGTTGCAAATGCTGTCGGAGAACGGTGATCGATTCGAAAAAATCAGTCATCTGGCAGATGAGGTTTCGAGAATCTGCAACGTTCACCGCACCCTCCTGTTGAGGCAAGACAAGTCGTACAGGAAGTGTCTCGACAGTTTTCCCGCGCTGGTGGGCGACCTTTCCACCCCAGAGGCGACGTCATACGCGTCGCCACATAATCAGGAGATCGACCCGCTGCACCCCGTCATGATCCGCAATGCACAGCTGGAGCAGGAGAACGTCAAACTCCGAAACATTGTGGACGATCTATCGTTGAGGCCATCAGCGGCGGCGCTGCCTTCGGGAACCGCGCCTAGAGCCAGCGAAGCGCCTGAGTACCAGCGTGAGTTCGAATTGACTTGCCAGCTCGTCGATAAAATTCTCGATCACAAACGGGCCATTCGGGTGGTCGATGATGGTCTGTCCGACCTTTCGGATATCAGCGGGATCCCCAAACTGATTGCCGACTCCAAGCTCCTCGGCCCATTTCTCACATGGAAAGCCACGCGTGCACGAATCCATTAATGGCCCCTCCTCCAACGTCGCCTCCCTTGATGATTCAGATATTGAGTCATCACCGCTTGAGGTGCTTCGCGCCATGACACCTGAGCTGGAATCGGCAAAGAAGTTGCGCATTGTGGCCTTGGAGATCATTGAATTAGGGCAAGCGGTGACCATGCGAGGGAGCAAGATCAACCTTGCATGGCTGGCAGGGACAGTGGGGCTGACAAGGCAGGTTTTCTATCCAGGCCGTGGCGGACAGGAACTGTCGCGAATCGCTGACCTGCTGCTACAGCATGTGCGTGCTCGGCCCAGCTCAACCAAGACTCAAACACCGTACGACAAATCGCTGGCAAGCCTTCGAACCGAAATTCAACTGCTCAGAACTCAGCTAAGGGATGCCGACCGTGCCCTGTTTCGCGCCGCTTTTCGGGAGGAAATCGTTCGCTCGGGAAAGATCCTCACGTTCTGATCGGGTTCTCGGTTTCAGGGCTCTCTGGCATTGGCTTTGGGCTCTTTGGTTTTGGCTTTGGCTTTGGCTTTGGCTTTGGCTTTTGGGCCTTCGGGCAACGCGGGGAAGGAGACTTCAGGGCTTCCTAAGTGCGTTTTCGTTCTCTTTCATACTTGGCGAATACCCATGATCAAGCACTATTTCGTCCGTAAAGTCGCCCTGACCTTGAATGGCGACCGGCAAATCCATCTCTTAGCACTAAGCTCCGGAATCTCCTTCAAAGCGAAGCTGGATCAGGCTCTGATCTCTAAACCCGTGTTCCCTGGAATGACCTATCAAGCCACGATTGTGAAGCGCGGTAGAGGGCTGAAGATTGCCTCTCTAGAGTCAGCAGGTGATGCTGACTTTCTGGACTGCAAGGCACTGGCGAGTTTCGTCGGCACCCTTAATACACTGCCCCGGCACACCCCTTCTCCAAGCCTTGGCAGATTGCTAGAAGAGGCAGCGCTGCATGAGCGTTGCGCCGTGCGACAGCTGCTCGATCAGGACAGGAATCAGCACAACCGATACGTCCTTGGGGTATTTCTTGGCGAAGCCCACGCCGCTCACCTGCAGTTCGCATGGGAGGACTACATGGACTTCCAGAGATCGGTGATCAGCATCATGGCGCAGGGTTTCGACCAAACCACCGCTGAGAGGATGGTGAACTGTCTGCCAGAAAACGCGGCGCCACACCTCCTGTCCAACCCACTTCTGGCGCTGCCCTTTCTTGAAAAGGCTGACGGCGCATTTGCGGGGCATCCGGGGTTTGAAGCAGTACCTGCTTTAAAACCGGCCATGGCTCTGCTGCGTTATCTCGAAGAGCATTCATTCACGGGGAATACCCTTGTCGATGTGAGCGATGTCATGGTTGAGGTTGCTGCAGGTGTCGGAGGGGGTGGTGGGGGTGAAATTGATCCTGTCGAGGGTGGATATGGTGTCGAGGTCAGTGGGGGCTCGGCGGGCATTACGGAGGCCATCCAGTTCTGCGAAGCCCATGGTTGGATCGTGTCAAATGGGTGCTCACTACAGCTTGCTTCGAACCACCGCCTCCAGGGCGCAGTGCGCGATCACCTCACTCGAATTTGCGAACCTTTTCACACAACTTACAGCCAGAGAGAAATCGATCACGCATTCAATCGTCTGAGCGCGTTTACGCCTGACATGTTTACTTATGACATGGTGGATGAAGTTGCCCTAGCCATCAACTCACGGGTAGTTATAGTTCGCTACGACAACATCAAGGCGGCCATCGAATTCACCCAGCAGTACTGTGCTGTCTATGAACTCTTGACGAATGTTGTGCCTACTACAGTGACGGTCGCAAGGGCCAGATGCTTGGATTATTCGGATCAACTGGGCCACGAACATATCCCTTTCTTCGAAATCATCGACGGAGTGCATGAACAGGCAGTTCTATTTCAACAGTTCAATCAGATGCCCCTGTTTGAGATGCTCCAATTGCTGTCAAATCTAGGGCAGGTCATGAACCTGATAGCGTTGGTGGATACCACGTTGCCGAGTAACGCAGCCGTTGACCAGATGACCCGTTACTTTCCGACGATTGATATTCAGGTGCGTCAGCAAGGGTATTTGCCAATCCAGAAGTGCTTCCGAGCGTTAGGTGAGATTGAGGCGCGGATTGAAGTGGAGGATCTTCAGCGCATTGCAGTGATCTGTGATTGCCCGTATCTCTCGCAACAACTGAATCGGCGCTATTGCTCACTGCCGTCAGATACAAAAGTGCCGAGAAAAGGCGACCTCATCCGACTCTCGCCACGTGGTTTTAGGCAAGAGGATGATGCCCTGGTTCGCATCGTGAATGTCAAAGCAAGTGATCTGTTGGTGTCGCAGGCGCAAACCTATCGCACGATGAAGGCTGAAGAGTTTTCGAGGCACTCTTGGGACGCAGGGTTTGTCCTAAGTCCGCGAGAGGCGATTGGAGTTTCGCTCCCCCCAGTGTTGGTATTCACCTCGGAAAATTCAAACTCGGGCGAATCAACAAAAGGCTCGGCGCTAGTCAGAAATTTACAAGCTCAAGGGGTACGAGTGATTGAGCACTGTGTATATGAGATCGAGAGATCGCCGAAGCTATGTAGTCCAGGAACACTTCAACGGATCGTACCGTTAGTTGAATGAGTTATCGGGATGGTCGGTGGTGAAAGATAGAGTTGCAGGGATATGTGCGCGTGCTTCACAGTAAGAAATAACGCCGCGACCTGACCACTGCAGTGGATCGTCTGTGACGTTTAAGGCGGTCAGAGATGGGTCAAGCGGTAGAGACTGCGCCAGTCGGCACGGTTTTTGAGTGTCGCAGAAGGGCTTTCCGGGACGGCGGCTGATGCAGGTGTGGGGATGGTAATTCTGGAAATAGGCCGTCTTGCTTCAATCGCCTTGCTGCTGGGCGAGGATGGTCTAAGGTTCGAGCACGACGCTCCTCCGCGTCAGATGAAGGTCAAAAACGCTTCGGAGCGATCGTGCACCAAGGTGCACCGTGATGTCTGGGCTGGAGCGCCCGGATCGCCGGGGGTTGAGGGCAGAAGGGGACTACACGGATACACGCTTCCGGGTGTTCTTGACCAATAAGAGTTCGATTCCCTTCACCCGCTCCACTATTTTCAAGGCTTCCAGCGGTGTAGAAGCCTGACTGCTCAAGATTGGTGACAGTTTTGGTGACAGTTTGTCTGTTGTTACGTCTGAGCATAACGCTCACGCAGGCATACAGAGACCCGCCAGTTTTCGGGAAAGCCCTCAGAAACGAGTTAGATCGGTAAGACGCCCTCCGCCCAACTGTTCATCTCAGCTCTGCTCTGGCGGATTCGAGAACAGCTGAGGCATCGGATCGTTCCAGTGCATATATCGTCTGCATATTCCTCCTAGACACCGGCACTACCGGGTTCCACAGGCTGGAAGTTCAATACAACAATCGATGAATGTCGGCCAACAGTTTTGCCGAGACCTTGACCCCGTGAATCTGACTGCGCCGGCGCACCTCAAAGCGGCGCTGAGAAGGAAGTCGTGCGCCTTGATCAACGATGGCATCGAACATCCGTTCTGCCCTCTCAGCACCTTCCAAGCAATTCGCCCCACCAAGTAAGCTGGGATTGAGGGCGATAATTAGCTCGCCATGGCAAGGGGAGGCTCCCACACCTTGGTCGAAGGCAATCGAATCGCTACTTGTCAGATCGCCAATAAGCGCGCCGGACATTAGCTCGACCATTGCGGCCAGAGCCGATCCCTTGTGGCCGCCAAATGTCAGCATCGCTCCTGCCATGGCAGCAGTAGGGTCGGTGGTAGGCTGGCCATCAGCGTCGACTGCACAGCCAAGTGGGATGATCTTGCCTTCACGGCGATAGAGTTCAATGTCGCCACGCGCAATGGCACTGGTAGCGAAATCGAAAACGAAAGGTTCTCCGTGTGGCCGCGGCCAACTGAACGCGATCGGGTTGGTTCCGAACACCGGCTTGGTACCACCCGCTGGTGCTACCCAACTATGACTGGGTGTATGGAATGTCAGGTGCGCCCCGCAATAGACGACGATATAGCAGCGATTAGCCGTGTAGTGATCGCTGCTCTGCGTGAGTCAAATTCACAGGATTACTCACCTGACGTTATCGCTCAGGTTGAGCGGAGCTTTGCTACTGAAACCGTCAGCGCACTGCTCTATAAGCGCAAGGTTTTCGTAGCCTTGCTAGGGGAAAATATTACCGGCACTGCAAGCCTCGACGGTAATGTCGTTAGAAGCGTTTTCGTTGATCCTACGTACCAAGGTGGCGGTATTGGCCGGCAGTTAATGGATGTCATTCATGCTACTGCTGCCAGCGCTGGTGTTGGATCTTTGCGGGTGCCGTCGTCGATTACAGCGGAGGGGTTTTACGCTGTGTTGGGTTATCAGAAAATTCGCGACGAGTTCCATGGGGCTGAGCGCACAATCGTTATGGAAAAGCGGCTTGAGGATTAGTCCAGACCATTCACCCACTTATGTGGCAGCAATTTCGTGATTTCACTCGCCCGTTGCATCGGCAGACGAGTCAGCACATCTTTCAGATATGCATACGGATCATGCCCGTTCATACGCGCAGACTGGATCAAGCTCCTAATCGCCGCCGCCCGCTCTCCGCTGCGTAACGATCCGGCAAACAACCAGTTCGAGCGACCAGCCCACTGGTGTCTTTCAACTCTCCGACTTGCCCACCGCCAGTTTCAGTCTGGCCTACAGCTCGCTGGCGCTGCACTACATCAAGGATCTGCCGGGGTTGTTCGCCACTCTCCACGCGGCTCTGAAACCCGGTTCGCGCGTTGTGTTTTCCATCGAGCATCCGATGTTCATAGCGCCGTCCGGGTTGTCTGATCTACAGCGAGGGCCGCAAGCGTTGGCCGCTGGACAGTTATCAGCTGGAAGGTGAGCGAGTGACGAACTGGCTGGCCGAAGAGCGGGAGCAACCGATGATGATGTTGGTGGGCGTTCAGCGCTGGCGACTGGCCAGCGCAGATACCTTGATATTAGCGGGTCGCGACGATGAACAGTCGCGGGAACGGCAGCAGCACCGAACCATCGCTGAGCACCGGATACGCCTGCTCGATTGCGGCGTGATATTGCTTGAGGTATTGCGCCTTTTCCGTGTCATCGAGGGGTTCGAGAAATGGGCGTAACCCGCTGCCCTTGAACCACTCGACGATACCCGACGCACCGCCCGCCAGCGGGTGATGGTAGGTGGTGCGCCACACGTCGACGCGCGCACAGTGCGGTCGCAGCATCGAGTAGTAATCGCTCGCGCTGGCCATTTCAGTCCGTTGCCCGGCGGCGTCCGCCAACTTGCTGGCCCACGGGCCGTTGGCGGCCACTTCGCGCATCAGGCGATGGGAAGGTTCGTTGAGGTTGTCGGGCATCTGGATGGCCAGGCTCCCACCGTCGGCGAGTCGGCCGGCCAGCGAAGGCAGTAAGGTCGCGTGATCGGGGAGCCACTGCAACACCGCGTTGGCGAAGATCACGTCGAACGGGCTGCGGTCATTCCACGTGCCGATATCAACGGTGTCGAATTGCACCTGCGGCAAGCGCTTGCGGGCAGCTTCGATCATGTCGGTCGAACTGTCCACGCCACGCACCTTGGCGTCGCTGAAGCGCTCGACCAGCAACTCGGTCGAGTTGCCGGGGCCGCAACCAATGTCGATGGCCGAGCGCGCATCCACCGGAGGGATCGCGGCGAGCAGATCTCGCGCCGGGCGCGTGCGTTCATCTTCAAAAGCGACGTATTGCTTGGCGGACCAACTCATTGCGTTCTCCTGTCGATTCGTTGTCCGGGCCTGGGCCGACAACCGGTTCGCTACGATACCGCGAGCCGTGCGCCAACCCAATCCGACTAATGGATGTCGTTAGCCCAACCAACCACCGACTAGCAAGTGCCAGCCAACAAAAGCTGTGAGGCCTTGGGATACTCCGGCTGGCCGGTTAGAGCGGGACTGATGGACCAAAACAGGAAACCCATAAAAAACCGACCTACAAGGCCGGTTTCTTTCGCGCAGCGAAATGGTCAGTCGTAATACCCAACCGTTTTCTTCAGATGATCCGAATAGTCGTAAATATCGTCTATTGAATTGATCGCGTGCCGGGTTTCGTTCTTCTCCTCGTCAAATATGCCGATGTACTTCTGAGAGCGATTGAAATGCAGGCGGCAAATCGGTTTGCGGTTGTTGTCATCAAGCAGGATGCCAAAATAACTCTGCGTGTCGCGTTGAACAATCCGCTTGGCATCGACAACCGACCGAACCACCGCCCGGACGATGTGATAGCCCTCCAGTTCCTCCAACGTAGTAAGAACCTTGTCTTCCAATTCGTCTCGGGAATCCGTTTGCGTAGCACCTCCAGTGGAGACTGACAAAGAAGCTAACGCAGGTTGAATAGCCCCGCTCATTGCAGATTTCAGCCTCTCATTGATTTGATCATTCAGAAATTGCACCACAGCCTTTCGCGTTAGCTCATGGAACTGTTCACGGACTTTTTGGGTAATTACCCCATCGTAAACACGTGAAGCGAATACTTTTACAAAGTCGTCATCAGGTTTACTGACTTGTGAGGCGATTACCTTTTTGATCTGGCTAACGTACTTCAACTCGCCTGCGGCGCTGATGATCGAATCCACGTCGAACGCAGATTTCGTCAGCTTGACCAATTCAGGGACGGAATACTCGTCGATATCAAGAAGGTCGAGTTCAAGAAATGGTTTCTCATCCATCTTGTTGGGCGCATCCAGGTCAGTGAAAAATTTGTAGACCTGACCGTTGGTGAGAATAGAGATTCGAGCGCTGGTGACATGGAAATAGCGAAACAGCTGGGAGGCATGATTGATGTGTAGCGGCTCGCCGATTTTTTTGCACTCGATGAGGATCTGTACCTCGCCGCCTTTCATGATTGCGTAATCAATTTTTTCTCCCTTCTTCGTTCCGACATCACAAACGAATTCGGGAGTAACCTCCGTCGGGTCGAAGACGTCGTAGCCGAGGACCGTGCTGATGAAGGGCATGACAAAAGCGTTTTTAGTCGCTTCTTCCGTTTGAATTGCAGCGCTCTGCAAACGAACTTTGGCGGCTAAGCTTGCTAACTTTTCGAAGAATTCCATGAGTGGCCTCTTAACTGTTTTCAATCCGTGTGTTTGCATGCTGGCAAATTGACTGCCCTAGATACTAGACACAAACCGGCACAAAGAAAGATTCCGAAGAGGAATTACAATTTACAGAAATTTCCTTCAACCGCGTCCGCGCCAACCTGAGCACTCAACTGATCCCCAAAGGTGAGCAGAATTTTCATCCCGCCCGCGCTGTCACACATTCAGGCGCATCCCTATAAGGAACACGGCAATGAAATTCGCAAAAATCTCGCAAACCCTTGCGTTGTGGGCGGGCAGTCCCAAGACTTTTTTCGGGGCGATTATTCTGATTATTATCTGGGGGATGAGCGGTCCGATTTTCGGGTTCAACGACACGTGGCAGCTGATCATCAACACCTCGACCACCATCATTACCTTTCTGATGGTGTTCCTGATCCAGAACACGCAAAACCGTGACACAGACATTCTGCATTTGAAGATCGACGAGTTGATCCGCGCGACGAAGGAAGCGCAGAACGCAATGCTCGGGCTGGAATCGCTAGACCTGAAACAGCTCGAAGCGTTGCGCAAGCAGTACCGTTCAATGGGTGAGAGCGAAACCCTCGCGCTGGACGGCTTGGCCCCGCAGAGCAAAACGAAGCCGAACTGGAATCAGTGCTGAGCCCACATGAAAACGGCGCGAAATCGACATTTCGCGCCGTTTTTATTGACCGGGATTTGAATCAGCGACCGGCCTGCAACGCCTTGGCCATTTGCAGATGATTTTGCAGTTTCGGCAAGGTTTCTTCAGCGAACGCTTTGATCTGCGGAACATCGGTCGTCTGGGCTTCCTGTTGCAGTTGCTCGATGGCTTCCTGCGTCGTTTTCACCTGACTGGCCGCGTAGGCCTGGTCGAATGTCGCCCCATCCTTCACGTCCGGCATCAAGGTTTTGGCCTTGTCGACCACCTCTTCTCGCGGTGCTACCGGCAAGTCCAGTTGCTTGGCGATTTTCGCCAGGTGCTGGTTGGCAGTAGTGCGGTCGTTGATCACGACGATGGTGTAGTCCTTGACCTCTTTGGATTCGCTTTTCTGATGCGCCAAGCGGCTGGCTTCGATATCGGCCATGCCTTTGGCTGACGCATCGTTGATGAATTCGGCTGGCGACTGGGCGAAGGCGCTGTTAGCGAACAGGCCCAGCAACGTGGCAAAACTGGCAGTGCGTATACGGGTGGCCATCCGGTTCATGGTCGCGCCCTCCTCGATAAATTTAAACGGGAGCTTTCGCCCCCGTCTCTCAATCAAAACTACCTGCACCAACTATTTGGATTTCTGACCACCTTTGCGGCCCATATCTGGTTTCGCAGGGTCTTTATCGACAGTCGTGGTGGTAGTTTTCCCACCTTTGCGACCGGCTTCAGACGCCTTCGTTCGATCGTTGGCGAAGTTTCCCGAGTTCGAGTTTCTTGAATTAGGCATGATTCTCTACCTCTTGGTGGTGATCGCGGCGAGCTGTGGCCCGCATAGAATCTGAATTTGGATCAGCACAAAGGTTTAGAAAAATTGAAATCGCCGCGACGAACGGCACCGCAGTTTTCAGCGATCCGAACACAGAGGACGCCGACGTCTGGCTGCGTACGTGGCCCCGTTGGCAGCCTGAGCAGCAGCCACTCACGGAGCCATTCGCGGTTGGGCAATTGCATCCACTGGCCGTGTTGCGCCATGCGTTGCAGGGGCGCGTGAAATTGTTTGCGGTCGGCCTAGGGCCCTGCGCCAGGCTTCAGGCCTTGTGCGTGATCAAACCCGGCAACGCATGCGCCAAGGCGTTGATGGCAAACCCGATAAACATCACCCCACACAGCCGAGTGATCGCCAGCTCATGGCGCTGATACACGGTGCGGACCTGTCGCGCACCGACAATGCCAACAAGAATCGCGTAGGCGATCAGGCCACCGACGAAGCTCAAGACGATCAGCCACGGCAACATCGACCAATGCAGCAGTTCGGCGCGGCTCGACAACAGCGCCGTGAACGTCGCCACCGCCACCGGGTAGGCCTTGGGATTGGTCAGGCCGAACACAATGCCGTGCCAGAACGGTTGGCGAGCCGCGCCTTGTGGTGCCTCGACGCTGCTGCGTTTCACGCGCACCGCGCGTATACCGAGCCAGAACAGATAGAGCCCGCTGATCAGCCCCAACACATCAAACGCGGTGCTGCCGATTTCCCGGGCGCCGACAATCGCGATCAGCGCGGTGCTGCACCAGACCACGTCACCCAGCAAATGCCCGCACAAGAACCCCGCCCCTGCCCGCCGACCACGCGTCGCGCCAATGCCGAACACCGCCAATACGCCCGGCCCCGGCGTGATGCCGTAGATAAAGCCCGAGGCGAGAACAGCTATTAGCAGCGAAGGAGTCATCCGGAAACCTTTTGAACCGTTTGGTGAATGGGGGCGAGTTTATATCAGGTGCCAAGGTATCGACCAACGCGCATTGGCGCCGACAAGTGTGGATGAGTCGTCATGGCTACTATGCGCAAGAAGTTGCGCACCCCTCTTTGTAAAACGTCCCTTCGAAGCGCTAATCGCCCGGCCTGTCAGGCCTTCCAGCGCAGTGCGCAAGAAGTTGCGCAGTGGTGCGCAACTTCTTGCGCACATTCACCTGGATTTTTCGCAGAAAGACTTTCCAGTGATCTTAAAAACCAAACAACACTTTGTTTTATATGACTTTTATCGGTCATGGCACGGACCTTGATAACAGTCAGGCACCCACCGGGCGATATCGCCTCCCGGGCACCCTCACTTTCAGCAAGGAGCACATCCATGGCTACACCAGCGTACATGTCCGTCACTGGCGAAAAACAAGGTCTGATCACTGCCGGCGCGTTCACCGCCGACTCGGTTGGCAACACCTACCAGGAAGGCCACGAAGACCAGGTCATGGTTCAGGCTTTCAGCCACGACGTGATCATCCCGCGTGATCCGCAGTCCGGCCAGCCAACCGGCCAGCGCGTTCACAAGCCAGTGGTTATCACCAAGGTCTACGACAAGGCTTCGCCACTGCTGCAAGCTGCCCTGACCTCCGGCGAGCGCATGAGCGAAATCGTTATCCAGTGGTACCGCACTTCGGCTCAAGGTACCCAAGAGCATTACTACACCACCAAACTGGAAGACGCGATCATCGTCGCCATCAACAACAAAATGCACAACTGCCAGGACCCGTCGAACTCGCACTTCACGCACCTGGAAGAAGTGCAATTCACCTACCGCAAAATCACCTGGACCCACGAAGTATCCGGTACTTCGGGTTCCGATGACTGGCGTCTGCCGGTCGCCTGATTCAGGCCGACCGTCTCAAGCATCGGCCAGCTCTGCTGGTCGATGTTGTTTTCGCTCTTCCAGAATTTTTGCGTCTGCCGAGTCCTTTTCGGGCATTGGCGAACGCCGCAGCACTGCACGAGGAACAAGGGATGTTCGCGCCGGCCAATCAGACTCACTTTGCCCTGACCATCGAAGGCCTTTCCAGCGACTTTCAGGTGTTATCCCTGCAAGGTTGGGAAGCCATCAGCCAGCCTTTTGTGTTCGAGGTGGAACTGGTCAGTGAACAGCCGTCGCTGGACCTCGAAACCCTGCTGCACAAACCGGCCTTCTTGCAGCTTTCGCCAAACGGCAGCGGCATCCACGGCCAGATCTATCGCGCCGCCCAGGGTGAGTCCGGCAAACGCCTGACCCGCTACGCGGTGACCCTGCGCCCGCAACTGTCCTACCTGACGCACCGTATCAACCAGCGCATCTTCCAGAACCTGACCGTACCGAAAATCATCGGCTCGGTCCTCGAAGAGCATGGCATCCAAAGCAACGCCTACTCATTCAATGTCGGGGCGATTTATCCGGAGCGCATCTACTGCGTTCAATACGATGAATCGGACCTGCAATTCATCCAGCGCCTGTGCGAGGAAGAAGGTATTCACTACCACTTCCAGCACAGCGCCACGGCCCACAAGCTGGTGTTCGGCGATGACCAGACGGTGTTCCCGAAACTCGCGCCCGTGGCTTACCAGCAAGACTCCGGCATGGTCGCCAGCGACCCCGTGGTCAAGCGCTTCGACCTGCGCCTGGAAACCCGCACCAGCCGCACCACCCGCCGCGACTACGACTTCGAAAAACCACGCATCACCCTCGAAGCGGAACACCGTGGCGACGCCCTGCCCGACCTTGAAGACTACGACTACCCCGGCCGTTTCATCGACCGAGAGCGCGGCAAACACTTGGCCAAACGCAACCTCGAACGCCACCGCAGCGACTTTCAATTAGCGGAAGGCAAAAGCGACCAGCCGTTGCTGGTCAGCGGCCATTTCCTGGCCCTGACCCAACACCCGAAAGCCAAGTGGAACGACCTGTGGCTACTGACCGAGGTCCACCACGAAGGCAAACAGCCGCAAGTGCTGGAAGAGTCGATCACTAGTAGCACGACTAATCTCAAAGACGATTTCCACCAGGGTTATCGCAACCGCTTCCAGGCCACCCCGTGGGACGTGCCGAACCGCCCCGCGCTGACGCAAAAGAAGCCACGCATACTCGGCAGCCAAAGCGCCGTGGTCACCGGGCCCAAAGGTGAAGAAATCCACTGCGACCCATACGGTCGCGTCAAGGTCCAATTTCACTGGGATCGTGAAGGCCAGGCTGACGACAAAACCAGCTGCTGGTTGCGCGTCTCCTCCGCCTGGGCCGGCGCCCACTACGGCGGCATCGCCATCCCCCGCATCGGCATGGAAGTGCTCGTCACCTTCCTTGAAGGCGACCCCGACCAGCCATTGATCAGCGGCTGCCTGTACCACAAGGAAAACGTCGTCCCTTACGAGTTGCCGGCAAACAAGACCCGCAGCACCTTTAAAACCCTCAGCTCGCCCGGTGGCGGCGGCTTCAACGAACTGCGCATCGAAGACAAAAAAGGCCAGGAACAAATCTTCCTGCACGCCCAACGCGACTGGGACGAAAACGTCGAGCACGACCAGAAAATACGCGTCGGCAACGAACGCCACGACACCGTCGAACAAAACAGCTACAGCGAATTCAAGGCCGAAGAACACCACACCGTCTACGCCGACCGAAAAGTCGAAACCCGCGCCAACGACCACCTGACCGTCGGCGTCAATCAGCACGTCAAAATCGGCACCGGCCAATTCATCGAAGCCGGCCAGGAAATCCACCTGAGCAGCGGCATGAAAGTGGTGCTCGAAGCGGGCAGTGAATTGACCCTGATCGGTGGCGGCAGCTTCATCAAGATCGATGCCAGTGGCGTCACGTTGAGCGGGCCGGTGATCAACATGAACTCCGGGGGCGGTCCGGGCAGCGGGGCGGGGGCGGCGCCGTTGTTGCCGGGGGTGTTGAAGCAGGCGGATGCGGATAAGGCTGGGCAAGTAGTAGCGCCCTCACTCGGGTCATACAAGGCACAGGCAAAAACAGGGGTGTTGTTGCCGACGCCCTCATGCCACCTCGATGCCTCCGGCCATTGCCCCATTCACCAATCGAGCAAAACGGCATGATGGAGAGCATTTCCTCGCCGTTTGAACAACCGGCGGCACCGGGCACGATGTGCCTGATCCTCGACAGCAGTTTTGATGCGGATGTGCTGAAGCATCTTTTTCAGGGTGAAGAAGCGTCCCGCCCCCAGTGTATTCCGCTGTTTATCAACACCCCGTATGCCGAACTCCAACCGGCCGGACCTTACGTCGTCGTTTGCCCGACGAAAGGCCCCTCATTGGAATACGCGCGAGCGTTACTGGAACAATCCGACGCGGGATGCGTCGCCTGGCTGAACCACGAGCAACGTTTGGATAAGGGTGTTGAACACTGGCGTAGCTTGCTCACCGTACGCACCGATGACGAACTGCAACAAATGATGCGGTTTTTTGATCCGCGCTGGCTGGAACCCTTGCTGAACAGTCTGAATGCCGCCGACCGTGCCCAGTTTATCGGGCCATTCAACGGCTTGGCCTGGCGTAACGAAATGGGCTGGCGGTATTGCGCTCAAGCGCCAAACAGTCCTGCCACGGAACAGAAACCGCCGGCATGGCTGTACCTGAGCCCGGAGCACCAGGAATTGATTGAGCGAGGTCGATTGAGAGTGATTGCTGCGCGTTTCGCCGAAGACTATCGCGACGTGTTGCCGCTCGAAGACACGGTCGAGTTTGTGCATCGTCAATTACTGGCCGGACAGCAAGCGGGCTATGAACAAATGGCAGACCAGGAGCGCTGGCTGCGCCTCGCCGTGACCCGCGGTGATTCGTTTTGGGGGCGCTCACCGGACGTCGAACTTCTGGCTCGTAGCGACGTGGCGCTGGGTGAAAAATTGACCCAGCTGGAAAGCCTCTGAATTACAAGGACGATGAGCAATGAGCAGCACCTATACCGTTAAAAGTGGCGATACCCTCGGCAGCATTGCCAGCGCCAACAAGTGCTCGTCGGCAGACCTGCGGGCACTGAACCCGATCATTACCGACCCCAATCACATCAAGATCGGCTCGGTGTTGAAGGTGCCTGAGGCAAAAGTATTGCCGGCGCCCAAACATGCTGAAAATCAGAGCACCACGACGGTAAAGGGCGGCGCTGATTGCAAGGACGAACTGGTCGACGTGGTGCACATCACTGGCGAAGAACACTTCTATGTCTTGACGGAGAAAGAGTCAAAAGCACTCAAGACTCAGACAGACCTCGTCAAGACACTCATGGACGAATTGCACCAAAACCTGGCCAAAGCGACCGAAGCGAGCAAATGCGCCAAGACGAGCAACACTCAGGCCAGTTGTACGTGCACTCGTTGTGTCAAAGACGCGTGGAACCTCAAGGCTGAAGGCGCTGGACTGGTGCAGCGCTCAGAGCCACCGCCAGAGAAAAAGACTGCGCCAGTCATTACGCGCAAACAGGATTTGCAGGGACAACTGGCGACCGTGCAACAGGCGCGTGACTGGTACCAGCGGCATGAACCCAAGGCTGCATTTGAAGGCAATTACCTGGAGAGCAACTGGAGGCCGTTGCAAACCAAGAAAGTGGCTGAGCTGGATGCGGAAATTGGCTCATTGCGCACTCAGATTGCAGCTCAGGGCAAGGCGGAAGCCGGCGACAGCTCAACCAGTGCCAACAGCGCCGCACCGGACATCAAGCACGGCAAGGGGAAAACCACCGAAAGCCAAAAGGGTCGCCAGGTCAAAACGGGCATTACCGTCATCGAGGTCATCTCGTTCAGTGACCCGAGCCGCCGTCATTACATCCCGGCGAGCTACAGAGAACAGCTCGACTGGAGGGTGAAGGTCAGCACGAAGGTGATGCAGGGCAAGCCACTCGACAAGAACCTCGCCAAAGAACTATTCAAAGACATCAAGTCCGCCGTCAATGAAAGCCGTAAAACCAGCCCTCTGGGCAGTCTGGAAGCCAAGTTCACAAGCTGGACGAGCAAGGATGACAACCTGCTCAATGCGCTGCACAAGGAATGCTCCTGGACCTCCAATCAAGCAGACTCCGCTAAATACGCTGTGTCCGCCGAAGCTCACGCCTTCCGGTTTGCCGCCACTGCAAGCGCCGGCATCAACAGCTGGGAACCCGGCAAAGGCAACATTGAAGTGGGCGTCAAGGGCAGCGCAGCCATCTCGCTGGCGGAAGGTTCGGTCGCGCTCAAAAGCTTCTTCCCCGATCAGGGCGGTTATGTGGTGCGGATGCCTTACCGCAATGCCGAAGGCACGGAAGTGGTCAGCGACATCGGCATCTTCCGACTCGACGGCAAGGTCGAACTGTCATGTTTCTCCGGGGCGACGGCACAAGGTCAGGCCGGCGTTAAGGCCCAATACAAACCCAAGGAAGTCGAAGCTTCGGGGGCTACAGCACTGCTCAGTACGCCGAGCATGGCGGTGGACAAAAAGCGCGGCGGCAGCGTTGGCTTGAAGGGCAACGCCTTCGCCGGCGTGCAAGGTGGCGGCACCGTGACCGGCACGTTGAAGTGGCTTGATCCGGCCAAGCAAGGGGGCGGCAAGATTGTCGCGGGCCAGGCGAATGATAGTGGGAGCACGGATTGGGCGAGTTTGGTTGAGGTCAAGGCTGAGGGGAATGTGGCGCTTGGTATTGGGGCGAGTTTTGATTTCGGTATTGAAATCAACGCAGACCGTTTGGCAATCAACTGCAAGGCGAGCCTGGTATTTGGCCCGGGGGCCGGTGGTGGTTTTGGCACGGCAGTGGATCTAGAGCAGGTTGGGAATCTCGCCTTTATTTTTTGCAGTGCTTTGTCAAAAGCGGATTTTCATTACCAATTGGCGGTGACGGAAGAAGCCTTTAGCTATATGGCAAGTGGACTATTTCAAATTGCAACCCACCCAGGACAAGTAGTCGGTAAAGCATTTGCTACAAGTGCCGGGAACATGCGGCGCTGGTGGTCAAAGCGCGAGGCTACAAAGCAAGAGGCTCAAAATCTCGCGAAATATCTGCTAGCCAATCAATCGATAAACGTAAATGGGAAAATCATTCCGCTCAATATACTACCCCCTGAAACTATAGGTCCTATGCTGTACTTGCTAAGCGAGAGTTTTGTCGAAAGCTGGGCGGAAGACCAAGAAAAAGCTGTTGTTCTTCTGTTATCTCACTTACGCAGCTGGCGACATCTTATCGAAGTACTTGAACATTGCTCTGAACAAGGTAAAAAGGTTAGCGCCATGGACAGCCTAAATAGGTTAAATTCCTTGCTCGATGGTAACGAACAAAGAGAATTCAACCGCTTTATCGGAACTTTGGCAATCAATAGTGATTCATCAGCCCGACAAATGGGCATGCTTGCCTGGACTCCGGGTCTACCTTGGAGAAAAGAAACTACTCTAATCGCTGCAAGGCACAGCAGTCTATTCGATGGACTGGCCTAAGATAGTAACGATGGGCACCACTGGCGCCCAATTATATTTTTTACAATCTTCGCTCTGTTTGTATTGCGCAGCGAAAGCTTGTATCACCTAAATAGTCAGTCCCGACAGGATCTGCCGCCCATCTGCGCACCATGGGAGCGGCAGATAGTGAAGCGTCTAGGATAGTTGAACCACGTCGAATTTTTTTTGTACCAGATACTGGACCCTGCGGATTCTCCAACGGGGAGTTTTTATAATACTCTTTGTCATACCAGTCATTTACCCAATCGGTGGCATTACCTGAAAGTCCGTAAATACCCAGAGGATTTGGAGCAAAGCGGGTTATAGAAAAATTGTCTTGCTCATTCTCAACAGGGAAATTTTTTCCATACTTAAGGCTGCCGTTATCGGTAGGAAACAACAAATGTTGCCCTCGACTGCGGGCTGCATATTCCCACTGAGCCTCTGTCGGAAGATCTACCGAATAACCACTTAGACGAGCCACCCACTGGCAATAATCTTTAGCCTCTTGCCAGCTTTTCGTAGGTGCTGGCAGGTCAGGCTTATAAAGAAATTTTAGATCTTCACGCCCTCGCTCTTTAGCATCAAATATTGGCCTCCCCTCTGCTCCGAAATAGATATCAAAGTCGCCAAGCGTCGTTTGATATCTAGAAATATAGTAACTGCTTAGTTTTACGGGATGCACAAAGTCATCGTCACCGTTTGAACTAATATTACAAAGCTGCTCAGGATCTTGCCCGCAAGGCCAAGTACACACATCCTTTTCGTCGTACTCACAAACCCAACCGAAGTCACCCATATCAAACTGGCCGCCTTCGACAAATACCATATTATCGATGGACTGCACGACCGTATTAAGCACCTTGCCACGGAGTTCGCTGGAAAGATCGGGGTATTTATTGTCAATGGTGGCTGCAATCGCAGCGACTTTTTCGGGCGTGAGGCTCTTACTGCTCGGCAAAGGGCCGGTTTCCGCCTCGCAACCAACCAAGAACATCATTGCTGGCAGGGCAAGTACAAACTGACGTAGCACTGGCAATATCCTTATAAAATTCGACAAAGGCCGTACATTAACATCCTCCGCTTGCATAACAAAGCCTCAGACAGAGTCCATTGGCTTTTTTGATGATGCATCGGCGCTTTGGAAGATCGAAAAATAAAAGATAATAAATCTGCCTCTTTTTATTCCCTTCTGTTTTGTTTGTTTTTAGCTAACTAAAAAGCTTGCCCGACTGAACAGCGCAGCGAAAGCCAATTCCCGGATAGTGTGCATCTTTTGACGGAGCATCCGCCCAGCGCCTAACAACTGGAGCTGCACCTATGGGCCCCTCTGGATAACTTGACCCGCGCCTGACCCTTTGAGTACCAGATTCAGGTCCCGGTGGATTATCCACTGGAGACTGCCGGTAATAATCCTTTCCATACCAGTCGTTAACCCAATCTGTGGCATTCCCAGACAAATTGTAAATGCCTAGCGGATTGGGAAGAAAACTATCAACAGCAAATGTATTATTTCCTCCACTCTTCGAAGGAAAATTGCGCCCAAAGTTCAAACTACCATTATCTGTAGGATAGAGTACATGTTGGCCACGACTACGGGCCGCATATTCCCATTGCGCTTCTGTTGGCAAATCAACCGGGTATCCACTCAACTGGCCTATCCATAGACAATAATCTTTCGCTTCTTGCCAGCTCTTCGTGGGGGCAGGAAGATTGGGGGCAAAGAGAAACTTTAGATCTTCGCGCTCTCTATCCTCAGAATCAAACATCGGCTGCCCTAACACAGCAAAATACAAATCAAAATCACCCAGCCTGGTCTGATACTTGGAAAGATAGTAACTACTCAGTTTCACTGCATGTACGAAATCGTCATTCCCATCTCGGCTTATATTACAAAGCTGCTCAGGATCTTGCCCGCAAGGCCAGGTACACACATCCTTTTCATCGAACTCACAAATCCAGCCGAAGTCGCCCATATCAAACTGGCCGCCTTCGACAAATACCATATTGTCGATTGACTGCACGACTGCATTAAGCACCTTGCCATGGAGTTCGCTGGAAAGATCGGGGTATTTTTTGTCAATGGTGGCCGCAATCTCAGCGACTTTTTTGGGTGTGACGCTCTTGCTGCTTGGCAAAGGGCGGGATTCCGCCTCGCAACCACCCAAGAGCATCATGACTGACAGGACAAATACGAACTGACATAGCACTGGCAACATCCTTATAAAATTCGATAAAGACCGTACATCAACATCCGCCGCTTGCATAACAAAGCCTGAAGTAGAGCCCATTGGTTTTTTTGATGATGGCTCGGCAGTTTGGAAGATCGAAAAATAAAAGATAATAAATCCGTCCCTTTTTTAGTCCTAAGACCACGTTGAATCGGGGAAGTAGGGGCGCCATCGGAGCCCCTTTCATTGCTTCGTTTACAGCGTTTTATCCGATTGAATAGCGCAGCGAAAGCCAGTGCCTGGATAATATGCGTCTTTAACAGGCTTATCAGCCCAGCGTCTTACAATGGAGGCAGCTGATAGAGGTGCTTCAGGATAATTCGAACCGCGCTTGACTTTCTCTTTACCCTCCATCGGCCCTTGCGGATTATCCACAGGTGAATGTTGATAATAATTTTTTTCATACCAATCGTTGACCCAATCAGTGGCATTACCTGACATATTGTAAATCCCTAGCGGATTTGGATTAAAACGATTGACCGCAAACGTCTTGCCTTCACCCTCTACTGGAAAATTTTTACCATAGTTTAAGCTACCGTTATCTGTCGGAAACAATACATGTAAACCACGACTGCGCGCGGCGTACTCCCATTGCGCCTCCGTCGGCAAATCTACCGCATAGCCACTAAGTTGACCAACCCAGCCACAATAATCTTTAGCCTCCTGCCATGTTTTAGTGAATGCAGGCAAACTCGCGTTATATCGAAACTGTAAGTCCTCGCGCTTACGCTTCTCAAGATCAAACAATGGCTTTCCGGTTGCAGTGAAAAAAAGATCAAAATCCCCTAAAGATGTTTGAAATTTCGAAAAATAGTAGCTACTTAATTTTACGGAATGAACAAAATCATCATTACCATCTGGGCTTATATTACAAAGCTGCGCAGGATCTATCCCACAAGGCCACGCACACACATCCTTTTCGTCATACTCACAAACCCAGCCGAAGTCGCCCATATCAAACTGGCCGCCTTCGACAAAAACCATATTGTCGATGGACTGCACGACCGTATTAAGCACTTGGCCGCGGAGTTCGCTAGAAAGATCGGGGTATTTTTTGTCAATGGTGGCCGCAATCGCAGCGACTTTTTCGGGTGCGAGGCTCTTGCTGCTTGGCAAAGATCCGGATTCCGCTTCGCAGCCCACCAACATCATGATAGCTGGCAGGGCAATTATGAACTGACGTAGCACTGGCAATATCCTTATAAAATTCGACAAAGACCGTACATCAACATCCTTCGCCTGCATAACAAAACCTGAGGTAGAGCCCATCGGTTTTTTTGATGATGGTTCGGCGGTTTGGAAGATCGAAAAACAAGATAATAAATCCGTCCCTTTTTAGTCCTTAATGCGGTCGGAAGGGATACTTGCGAGAAACCCTGGTCTTCCATGCAGTACGCTAATGTCTTAATTTTTCTGAAAACCGGAGTAGTTTATTTGGCGATTTTGCTTAATAAGTGTCACTAGTAGACGCCCCTGCGATTACGCTGCTTTAAAGCGGCTGATCCGACTGAATAGAGCATCGGAAGCTGTTACCTTGATAGTGACCATCTTGAATTGGTTCTTCAGCCCAACGTCGGACTATAGGGGCGGCAAACAAAGGTGCCTCCGAATAATTTGATCCCCTTTTTATTCTTTTAGTACCGTTATCTGGTCCTTTCGGATTTTCTAAGGGAGAGTTCTGATAATAATCTTTGCCATACCAATCGTTGACCCAATCAGTAGCATTGCCTGACATATCGTAAAGACCCAAAGGGTTGGGAGTGAAACGTTTTACAGCAAAAGTGGCTGTTTCTGACTCCATTGGAAAATTTTTCCCATAACTTAGACTCCCCGTATCGGTCGGAAACAGCACATGTTCGCCTCGACTGCGGGCGGCATACTCCCATTGAGCCTCAGTGGGAAGGTCCACGGGGTAACCACTTAGTTGTCCAATCCACTGGCAGTAATCTTTGGCCTCCTGCCAGCTTTGAGTGGGAGCAGGTAGCGCTGAATTATAAAGTTTGTCTTTCAGATCTTCTCTATTTCGATATTCAGTGTCGAATAGAGGTTTTCCGTTCGCGACAAAAAAAAGATCGAACTGCTCTAGCGTCGCCTGAAGTTTCGATAGGTAGTAACTACTCAGCTTTACCGGGTGTACAAAATCATCATCACCATCAGGACTAATGTTGCACATTTGCTCAGGATCTTGCCCGCAAGGCCAAGTACATACATCCTTTTCGTCGTATTCACAAACCCAGCCGAAGTCGCCCATATCAAACTGCCCGCCTTCGACAAACACCATATTATCGATGGACTGCACGACCGTATTAAGCACCTTGCCACGGAGTTCACTGCGAAGATCGGGGTACTTTTTGTCAATGGTCGCGGCGATAGCAGCGACTTTCTCGGGCGCAAGTCTCTTGCTACTTGGCAAGGAGCCGTATTCTGCCTCACAACCAACCGATAACATCATGGCTGGCAGGGTAAGTACGAACTGACGCAGCACTGGCAATATCCTTATAACATGCGACAAAGACCGAACATTAACATCCTCTGCCCGCATAACAAAGCCCGAGGAGGACCTCTCAGCTTTTTTGATGAGCGCTCGGCGGTTTCCAAGACCGACAAGTGAAGGAGTATAAATCAGCCCCCTTTTGTCGTTCAAAAATAGCCTGCTCCAGTTATAGGGATCGATCTGATTGAATAGCACAGCGAAAACTAGTGCCACCTGAATGGCGACTGTGGACGGGGTTCACTGCCCAGCGACGGACTATGGGAGCTGCAGATAGTGGACTTTCCAATACCGTTGATCCCCGTCTAATTTTTTCCGTCCCGAAATTTGGCCCTTGCGGATCGTCCAGAGGGGAATTTTTATAATAATCCGTGCCATACCAGTCGTTCACCCAATCAGTTGAATTCCCTGAGAGACCGTAAATACCTAATGGATTAGGAGCAAATCGACCGACAGGAAAGTTATTTTCCTCGTCATCAATCGGGAAGTTTTTACCATAAAGAAGACTTCCATTATTGGTAGGAAAAAGTAGATGCTGGCCACGACTACGGGCTGCATATTCCCACTGAGCCTCAGTAGGCAAGTCCACTGCGTAACCACTCAGTTTGCCAACCCATTTGCAATAATCTTTAGCTTCTTCCCAGCTTTGGGTTGGGGCAGGCAAGTCTGGCTGATAGCGAAACTGCAAGTCTTTTCGTTTTCGATATTGCTCATCAAACAGAGGCTTGTCATTCGCAACAAAGAACAAATCAAAGTCAGCTAACGTCGTCTGAAATTTTGATAAGTAATAGCCGCTCAACTTCACGGAGTGTACAAAATCATCATTACTATCTGAACTAATATTACAAAGCTGCTCCGGCTCTTCCCCACAAGGCCAGGCACACACATCCTTTTCGTCATACTCACAAACCCAGCCGAAGTCGCCCATATCAAACTGCCCGCCTTCGACAAAAACCATATTGTCGATGGACTGCACGACTGTATTAAGTACCTTGCCACGGAGTTCGCTGGAAAGATCGGGGTATTTCTTGTCAATGGTGGCCGCAATCGCAGCTACTTTTTCGGGCGTGAGGCTCTTGCTGCTTGGCAAAGATCCGGATTCCGCTTCGCAGCCCACCAAGAACATGATGGCTGGCAGGGCAAGTACGAACTGACGTAGCACTGAAAATATCCTTATAAGATGCACGAAGACCGAACCTTAACATTCTCTATCCGCACAACAGAATCCGAGTAAACCTTTGAATAATCCAAGACTATGTTGCCGCCCCATGCTCTGTCACTTCCGCGCAATAAATAATCCAAATCCATACCGCAAATAACATTCGATCTACCTCCCGCCAAAGAACTCCATCCCCGCATAAGGCTGCTCCCGACAAGTGGCCAACCGCGACGCCAGATCGCCAACGTGGGCTTCAAGTTTGTGACCGTCCGGGTCGAGGAAGTAGCAGGATTCGCCTTCGCTGCGGTTATCGCGCCACTGCGCTACATCGGCAGATTGCAGGCGCGCGACGAAGATCGGGAATGCCGAAGCGTCGACGCTGAACGCGTAATGGGTGTAATCGGCAGCGGGTTCGGGCTTGCGCGACGGGTCAAGGGACAGGCACAACCAGAAGCCCGGCAGCGAGAGGTAGGCGCCGGTGTCCCAGGTCGCTTCGAGGCGCAGTTGTAAGAGGTCGTGGTAGAACATGACGCTGCGGTTCAGGTCAGTGACGGCGAGTGTCAGGTGGTTGAGTCCGGTCAGCAATGCAATTAACCCCAGAAAATAGTGGTGGCGCGTTTGTCGACTATCCCTTGCGCCATCTGCCTGTTCAACCCGCTCAACACCTGCCCCCTCTCGCCGCTTGCGACAGGAATAGGAAACCAATGCGGCAGACTGATTGCGGTTCGGCTAAGTCCGCAGGATAGTCCGGTTTTGCCCGACACCCTCACCGCCATCGCCCTACACATAAATGGCTTGTAACACTCAACCGAACCGGAATCGGCCGATTCAGCGTCAGCGTCACACTCTGTAAAGTCTGGAAACACACAAGGACGGCAACATCACTCAAGGACAGGCACCTCAAATGGACCAGACAGCGCACGCGGTAAACGCTTTCACCAATTATCGAAAACTGATCTCCCTGGCCAATCACGACTGGGAGACCGCCGAAGCCGGGAAAGTCGCAGGGCTCAATGTCGACATCAGAAGCAGCAATCGCATGGTCGACCAGTTCGGGCGGGCGTTTCATCACTTCTGCACCACCTCTTACCTGGGCCTGGACCACCACCCCGATCTGCTCGAAGGCGCCATGACCACGTTGTGGGAAACCGGCACCCTGCGCATCGCCAATTCAAGGAATCGCTGCAAACTGGCGATCCTCGAACAGTACGAAAACGAACTGTCGCAGTTGTTCGGCACGACGTGCCTCAGCACCTTGTCCTGTAGCGCGGCGAGTGCCGGGATTCTGCCGTTGCTGGCAAGCGGCGTATTCACCGAAAGCCGCCCTCCGGTCATGGTGTTTGACCGGTTGGCGCACTATTCGATGAGTTACCTCAAAGCCGCTTGCGCGGACGAAACGCGGGTCGTGACCAGTGCGCACAACGACATGGATTTTCTGGAAACCCAATGCCAGCAAAACGCCAGGGTCGCCTACATAGCCGACGGCGCCTACAGCATGGGCGGGGTCGCCGACCTGAATAGCCTGTTGTACTTGAAGGACCGCTACGGGCTGTTCCTCTACCTTGACGATTCCCACGCGCTGTCCGCCGTCGGCACACTCGGCGCGGGGCTGGTGCGGCCCAGGTTGCAGGCTCTCGACGATGACGTACTGATCGTCGCCTCACTGGCCAAGTCGTTTGGCGCCAGCGGCGGGCTGGTGATGCTGGGCAATCAGCGGCAAAAGAAGCTGATCGAGCGTTACGGCGGCCCCAGCAACTGGTCGCAAAGCCTGAACAGCGCCGCCATTGGCGCGGGGCGTGCCTCCATTCAATTGCACCGCACACCGGCATTCGCGGCATTGCAGGAAAAACTTCAGGTTAATCTCCGGCTCTTTGACAGCCTGATTCACACCGGCCAACACGGCAGTAACATGGCCATCCGGCTGATTCATTGTGGCGAAGCAGCGTTGGCCAACCGCATTGCCAGCGGTTTGGCCAACCTGGGTTTCTTCACCTCGGCGGTGTTTTTCCCCGTGGTGCCACAAGGCAAAGCAGCCATCAGGATTACCTTGCGGGCCGATATGGAGCCAGCGCTGATCCGCCACTTTTGTGATCGGGTCACCGAGCTATTACATGAGTACGCCAGGGTCGCCGGCCACTGAAAACAGGGAAACCCCATGCAGAGCCGCACCACCCTCCTCGTCACTTGCAGCACGGTTTTTCTTGCGCAGTTAGACATGATGCTCTGCGTGATGCGCGCGCCCGGACGCAAGCGCGCTTAGAAGGCGCTGCGGAAAATCTCTTCGATCTGGCGCTGATCCGCCGCCCGTGGGTTGGTCAGGCCACAAGCGTCTTTCAAGGCATTGGTGGCGAGGGTCGGGATGTCGTTGAGCCTGGCGCCCAGTTGACGCAAACCGGCAGGGATTTCCACATCCCGGGC
The DNA here is from genome assembly GCF_050280905.1 of Pseudomonas sp. NPDC086278. NCBI lineage: Bacteria > Pseudomonadati > Pseudomonadota > Gammaproteobacteria > Pseudomonadales > Pseudomonadaceae > Pseudomonas > Pseudomonas sp. NPDC086278. The sequence goes on along the minus strand of NZ_JBNNWE010000034.1, from coordinate 6,545 downwards.
CAGACTGCGGATCGCCGCAATCGCCGCCTGTGCGCCCTCTTCCGGGCTGAAACCGCGGATGTCGGCGCCCATCGCATGCGCCACGTCGGTCAAACGAGCGGCGCACACCAAGGCGTTGAAACTCTGTACGTGGGGCAGCAACACCGCGTTGCACACGCCATGTGGCAAGTCGTAGAAACCGCCCAACTGGTGCGCCATGGCATGCACAAAACCCAGCGAGGCATTGTTGAACGCCATGCCCGCCAGGAACTGCGCGTACGCCATGTTTTCACGCGCGACCAGATCGCTGCCGTCGCGCACGGCCAGGCGCAGGTTGTTGCTGATCAAGGTGATCGCCTTCAACGCGCAGGCATCGGTGATCGGGTTGGCGGCCGTGGACACGTAGGCTTCGATGGCGTGGGTCAGCGCGTCCATGCCTGTGGCGGCGGTCAGGCTTTTGGGCATGGCGACCATCAGCGCCGGGTCGTTGACCGATAGCAGTGGCGTGACGTTGCGGTCGACGATGGCCATTTTCACGTGGCGCAGTTCGTCGGTGATGATGCAGAAACGGGTCATTTCGCTGGCGGTGCCGGCGGTGGTATTGATCGCAATCAGTGGCAGCTGCGGTTTGCTCGATTGATCGACACCTTCGTAATCGCTGATCTGCCCGCCGTTGGTCGCGCACAAGGCGATACCTTTGGCGCAGTCATGGGGCGAGCCGCCGCCCAGCGACACCACGAAATCACAGCGACTTTCCTTGAGCAGGCCCAAACCCAGTTCGACGTTGGCGATGCTCGGGTTCGCCCTGGCGCCGTCGAAAATCACCGAGTCGATGTCCTGCAGCGCCAGTTTCCCGGCAATCATGCTGGCCACGCCGGCTTTGGCCAGCCCCGTGTCGGTGACGATCAACGCCTTGCGAAAACCGTACTTGCGAATCGCGTCCATGGCTTCGTCGAGGCAACCGTTGCCCATGATGTTCACGGCCGGAATGAAAAACGTGCTGCTCATGAGCGAATCTCCTGACTGAAGCCGAACCGGCGGTGCCGATCAACGGACAGTCACAGGATCGCCCCATCGATCACGCCGGATGTTGATCTGGCTCAACGCCCGGTCGTGATAAAGTCGCCGCCCATCCGACCTTTTGCTTCGAGACGACCACCGCAATGACCGATTTCCAGAATGTTGATGCCCAACTTGAAGACTGGAACGCCTTGCGCGCCACCGCCTCGTTCAGCGGCTTGCTGGTCGGCAACGGTGCCAGCCGCGCCGTGTGGGACGATTTCGGCTATGACTCGCTGTTCGAAAACGCCCGCACGGTCGAAGAGAAACCCCTGAGTCAGTCCGAGCTGAGCGTGTTCGACGCGATGCAGACCCGCAGCTTCGAGCAGGTGCTGAGCGCGCTGAAAATCACCAGCCGGGTGAACAAGGCACTGGCCGTCAGCTCCGCCGCGCCGCGCAATCGCTACTACGCGATCAAGGAAGCGCTGATCAACACCGTGCACGCGGTGCACATTCCGTGGCGGCTGGTAGTGCCCGCGACGCTGGCGACCATCGCCCAGGAACTGGGCAACCATCGAACGGTGTTCACCACCAACTATGACTTGCTTAACTACTGGGCGATTCAGCACCAGCCAGACGCGATCACCGACCTGTTCCACGGCGCTGAACCGGGCTTTGACTTGAGCGCCACCGCGACCGATAAAACCCGCCTGCTGTACCTGCACGGCGGTCTGCATCTGGTGCGCAATCAGGACGGCACGGCGCGCAAACTGATGTCGACCGAGGGCACGTTGCTCGGCAGTTTCGCGATCAACAACACGATCAAGACGCTGGACGACGTACCACTCTTCGTCAACGAAGGGCCGAGCGCCGACAAGCTCAAGACCATTCGCAGTTCGGATTATCTGTCGTTCTGTTATGACCAGTTGCTGGGCCACGGCGACGGCTTGTGCATCTTTGGCCATGCGCTGGGTGAGCAGGACAGCCACATCGTTCATGCGTTGCGCCAGGCGAAACCGAAGGTGGTGGCGATCTCGATCAATCCGCGCAGCAAGGCGTTCATCCAGCATCAGAAGCGGCATTACGCGAAGGTGTTCGAGGGGACCGGGAGCGAGTTGCGGTTTTTTGACTCGAAGACGCACGCGCTGGGCAGCCCGAAGCTGACCGTGCCCGTCGAGGTTTAGTAGCGACTCGGCTGTCGCCCTCGTCAGAACGCCGTCTGGAGCGAGCGTGCTCCCACCATTGGAAGGCGTTCTCCTGGGGGAGCGAGCTTGCTCGCGATGGCGGAGTGTCCGTCGAGGTCAACGTTGAATGAAACAGCGCCTTCGCGAGCACGCTCGCTCCCACAAAAGATTTGTATTGAAGCTCAAAGCACCGGCAAGGTCTTGTCCTTGATCACCGTCGTCGGTCCGTTGGCCTTCACGCTGGCAATGCCTTTCTCCCGCGCGGCCTCAGACGAATACGCCTCGCTGCTGCCGACGATTTCGTGATTACCGGCCTTGAGATTGAAGTAAGGATGACCATCCTTGGTGGTCTTTTTTTCGTAGCGTTCGTCCAGCGGGCTATTCTTCTGCACAGCGGCAATGCCGTTATCGGCCGCGCTGCGGGTGGTGTAGTGCTCGCTGGCCAGAATGGTTTCGGCATTGGCGGCCTTCAGCACAAACCGAAACTGGCCGTTGCTGGTTTTGCTCACTTCGTACCATCCGGACATGCTCGTTCTCCTTGGCAATTGAGAGGGTTCGCGCCAAAGAGTAAAGACCACCTCAGGATTGTTGTCGCCTGGGCCGTCCCATCGCGAGCAAGCCCGCTTGCACAGGTGCCTCGCTGAACCTGTGGGAGCGGGCTTGCTCGCGAAGGAGACGACCCGGATTTGCGCCCTACTTCGCAGCCGTGCGTACCACCGACAATTCCGGCGCCGCCACCCGCCGCTGTGCCAGATAGCGCATGCAACTCACGCGCAAGAACGACGCGAAATTCACCACCTCCCCGCGATAGTCCATCACCTCCTCGTACAGCTTGGCGATCAACTGGTTGGTGCTCATGCCATCGACTTCCGCGATGTCGCTGAGGATGTCCCAGAACTGATTTTCCAGGCGCAACGTGGTGACCACCCCGCAGATGCGCAGTGAGCGGGAGCGCGATTCGTAGAGAATCGGATCGGCTTTGACGTAGAGCTCGCACATGGCGACGTCCTCGTTACAGAGTGATTCTGGTGCCCAGCAACCCGAGGAAACCGGCCAGCCATTTTGGGTGCGCCGGCCAGGCAGGCGCAGTGGCCAGATTGCCTTGAACGTGACCGTCGGTCACCGGGATATCGATGAACGTACCGCCGGCCAGGCGAACTTCCGGGGCACAGGCGGGATAAGCACTGCACTCGCGACCTTCAAGAATGCCGGCCGCCGCGAGCAATTGCGCACCGTGGCACACGGCAGCGATCGGCTTGCCAGCCTTGTCGAAGGCGCGCACCAGCGCCAGCACTTTCTCGTTCAGGCGCAAGTATTCCGGCGCACGACCGCCGGGGATCAGCAGCGCGTCGTAGTCGGCTTCGGCGACCTTGGCGAAATCAAAGTTCAGCGCAAACAGGTGGCCGGGTTTTTCGCTGTAGGTCTGGTCGCCCTCGAAGTCGTGGATCGCCGTGCGCACGGTCTGGCCGGCGGCTTTGTCCGGACAAACGGCGTGCACCGTGTGACCGACCATCAGCAGCGCCTGGAACGGCACCATCACTTCGTAGTCTTCGACGTAATCGCCGACCAGCATCAGGATTTTCTTGGCAGCCATGAAGAGGACTCCTCTGGGGGATGAGTATTGAAGGTAGTCCTTATCCACAGGGGTGGGTAATAACCGGTTACTACCTGATGGACCGCGTTATCGTTCTTCGCGAGCAAGCCCGCTCCCACAATTGACCGCATTCTGATGGGCGACTCGGTCCACTGTGGGAGCGGGCTTGCTCGCGAAGGCGTCCTGAAACTGTACGGATAACTCTGCGCCTAGCTGTAACACCGCAGACCGCGCGGTTTATGGCTAGATGAAGGCACTTCCCGCCACTCTGAATTCTGGTTACCCCTCATGTCCTCGCGCGAAAACACCGGCATGGCCCTCGGCCTGTTGGGCGTTGTGATCTTCAGCCTCACCCTGCCCTTCACACGGATCGTCGTGCAGGAAATCCACCCGCTGCTCAACGGCCTCGGTCGGGCGTTGTTCGCGGCGGTGCCGGCGGCGTTGCTGTTGCTGTGGCGGCGGGAGAAATGGCCCTCCTGGAAGCAGATCAAAGGCCTGACGCTGGTGATCGCCGGGGTCATTCTTGGCTTCCCGGTGCTATCGGCCTGGGCCATGCAAACCTTGCCGGCGTCCCACGGTGCATTGGTCAACGGCCTGCAACCGCTGTGCGTCGCGCTGTACGCCGCGTGGTTGTCCCACGAGCGACCGTCGAAAGCCTTCTGGGCGTGCGCGGCGCTGGGCAGTGCGTTGGTGCTCGGTTATGCGTTGATCAGCGGCGCCGGCAGTATTCAGGCCGGTGATTTGCTGATGCTCGGCGCGATTGCCGTGGGCGGGCTGGGTTACGCCGAGGGCGGCCGGTTGGCCAAGGAAATGGGCGGTTGGCAAGTGATCTGCTGGGCGCTGGTACTGTCGACGCCGCTGCTGATTGGACCGGTGGCGTATCTGGCGCTGCAACACCAGGGCGAGATTTCGGCCAAGACCTGGTGGGCGTTTGGCTACGTCTCGCTGTTTTCGCAGTTCCTGGGGTTTTTTGCCTGGTACGCCGGGTTGGCGATGGGCGGGATTGCGCGGGTCAGTCAGATCCAGTTGCTGCAGATCTTCTTCACCATCGCATTCTCGGCGTTGTTCTTCGGTGAACACATCGAGCCGATCACCTGGCTGTTTGCCGCCGGGGTGATCGTGACCGTGATGCTGGGCCGCAAGACCGCGGTCAAACCTGCTGTGGGAGCGAGTCTGCTCGCGAAGGGGCCGTAACAGTCAACATAGATGTTGAATGTCGGTCCGCCATCGCGAGCAAGCTCGCTCCCACAGGGGAATCAGAGCAGGCCGTCAGCGCGCAGCAGGGTTTCGAGGCAGTGTTCGGTTATCTGATAGAACGCTTTCAGTTCCTGAATCTTCACCAGCAACTGAGCCGGGTCCACAGGCTCGGCGCGTTTGACCGCCAGGATCATCTTGTTCTTGTTGGTGTGGTCCAGTGAGATGAACTCGAACACCTTGGTTTCATAACCGCAGGCTTCGAGGAACAGCGCACGCAAACTGTCGGTGACCATTTCCGCCTGCTGGCCCAGGTGCAAACCGTATTGCAGCATCGGCTTGAGCAGCGCCGGGCTCTGGATTTGCAGGCGGATCTGTTTGTGGCAGCACGGCGAGCACATGATGATCGAGGCGCCGGAGCGGATGCCGGTGTGAATCGCGTAGTCGGTGGCGATGTCGCAGGCGTGCAGCGCGATCATCACGTCCAGCTCGCTCGGCGCGACGCTGCGCACATCACCGCATTTGAACACCAGCCCCGGATGCTCAAGCTTCGCGGCGGCGGTGTTGCACAGGTTGACCATTTCTTCGCGCAGCTCGACGCCGGTGACCACACCTTCGGCGTTCAGGGTATTGCGCAGGTAATCGTGAATCGCAAACGTCAGGTAACCCTTGCCCGAGCCGAAATCCGCCACTTGCACCGGTTTGTCCAGCGCCAGCGGCGAGGTGGTGAGTGCATGGCTGAACACTTCGATGAACTTGTTGATCTGCTTCCACTTGCGCGACATCGCCGGGATCAGCTCGTGCTTGCTGTTGGTCACCCCCAGGTCGGCGAGGAACGGTCGATTCAGGTCGAGGAAGCGGTTTTTCTCGCGGTTGTGCTCGGCGGACGGCACTTCGCGCAATTGTTGAGGTTTGCTCCTGAACAGCGAAGACTTGCCCTTTTTGCTGTATTCGAGCTGGGCTTCGTCCGTCAGCGACAGTAAATGCGCGTTTTTGAACGAGGCTGGTAACAGCGCAGCGATGTTGGCCACGCCCTCTTCCAGCGGCAGGTTTTTAGTGATGTCGCGGGTTTTATAGCGATAGACGAAGGACAGGCAAGGCTGATCCTTGACCGTCAGTTGCTTGATGATCAACCGCTGTAAATCGACCTCGGCGCCGACGTACTTGGCCAGCACCAGTTTGATGAAGGCGTTGGCGTCGAGGCTGGTTTGCAGCAGGTCGATGAACTGGGCGTGATGATCCGGCGCGAGGCTGGCGGGAGTGGCGGTGACAGACATGGAAAAAACGGCCTCGGGCGGAGCGAATCGGGGAATGGCGGGTATTTTAGGGGGGATGGCCGTTCGGGACACGCAGTTATTTACCGAACGGCACGAATCCTGGGGCAAATGAGGTCCACTGTGGTTAAGGGTTTGACAGTGCCGAGGGGGCTTTTGTGGTGAGAGGTTTTTGTGGTGAGGGGGCTTTTGTGGCGAGGGGGCTTGCCCCCGTTGGGTCGCGCAGTGAACTGGTCAAGTAATCTTGGACACCGATTAAGGTTTCACGCCGCCAACTTCTCCCTGGCGACTGGTGACCGATAGTCGTTGTAGCTATGCGGC